>NZ_FR893425.1:0-9448 GCF_000435435.1 Alistipes sp. CAG:29
GGCGCCGCCTGTCTAAAACAGGGTTAAAGACGATGCAAGCCGGGCGCAATGCCGAATTTATTCGGACATTGCCGGGGCGCCGCCTGTTTTTCGTAAAGACGCTTATTTCTCGACGGAATGCAAATACGCGGCGAGTTTGCGTACGGCACGGGCCCGGTGCGACACTTCGTTTTTCTCCCCGGTGGTCATCTGCGCGAAGGTTCGGTCGTATCCGTCGGGGATGAACAGCGGGTCGAACCCGAATCCCTCGTGCCCCGTTTCCCGGTCGATGATGCGCCCCTCGACGATCCCTTCGAAAAGGTGCTCTTCGCCGTCCAGGAGCAGCGATATCACCGTGCGGAACCGTGCCCGGCGGTTGGCCTGCCCTTTGAGGTTTTTCAGCAGCAGCCGGTTGTTGGCCGCGAAGTCGTGCCCGTCGGTGGCGTAGCGTGCCGAGTGTACGCCCGGGGCCCCGCCCAGCGCTTCGACTTCGAGCCCCGTGTCGTCGGCGAAGCAATCCATTCCGGTGCGTTCGTGCAGGTAATGCGCCTTCTGCGAGGCGTTGCCTTCGAGGGTATCCTGTTCCTCGGGGATCTCCTCCGTCACGCCGCAGTCGCGGGGTGTCAGCAACTTGTATCCGGGTCCCAGTACGGCCTGCACCTCGGTGAGCTTGTGTGCGTTGTTCGTTGCGAAAATAATGTCCATATTCTCTTTTTCCGATGCTTGAATCTTTCGTCGGGATGCCCGGCTTTCCTCGCTGCCCGTCTCCGGGGGCGTCCCGGGCATATCCGCTTCCCGTCCCGCTGGCCGGGTTATTTCACGACTTCAAGTTTTTCGAGCCTGTCGTCCAGGTCGATCTTGTCGATGATGGTTTTGACCAGGATGTCCATGTCCGAGCCTTCGGAATAGTCGGCCGGGCAGACGTGGCTTACGCGGTTGTCGTGGATCAGCGAGGCCATCTCCTTGCGGGCACCCTTCTGGTCGGGGTTGTAGACCGCGATCGAATGTCCGCCGGAATTTTTCACCAGCCGCATGCAGGGGATGTCGGTCGTCCCGTCGCCCACGTAGATCATGTGCTTGAACGGCACGGGACGTTCGTTTTCGGGGATGTAACGGTTCACCATCTTGCTGTCGAATACCGATTCGACGCCTTTGTTGATCTTGAAGATGAACTGCGTCTTGTTGGTGTAGTTGACCGCCACGGCGGGCCAGTAGGCGATGCCGTCGACGTCGTAGAGAAACGAGCAGGCATAGATCTTCCGGAACTCGTGTGCGATCTGAGTTCCTTCGATGATCTCCTTCATCCCTGACGAGTTGATGTAGTGCAGGATTCTTATCCCGTGTGCGGCGCCGTAGGCGTTGATCCGCGCGAACCACTCCTTCACGCCCTTGTAAAGCGTCACGCGGCGTCCCGAATCCTGAAATGCCTCGCGCCGCAGCGACAGCCCTTTCGACTTGGCTTCCTGTAACATGCGTGCCATATAGGTCAGTACCATGTCGGCATCCTGTTCTTCGGCCAGCGTGTTGGCCTCCGTCCAGAATTCCTTGTTGCTTTTGCCCACGGCGGGTATGAAGTCGTACTCCTGCATGTTGCCGGGGGCGAGCGTGCCGTCGAAATCGTAGATAAGGGCTATGGTGAATCTGAATTCCATCGTTTTCAAAGTTTTGAAGATCAAATATGTATAAATGAATAGGTCAAAAGATATCTATGGAGTTTGGATTGGTGTAGACAGCGTACTGCATTCCGAATTCATGTATCTGTCCGGTTTTGGTTACTACTTTCACCCTGTATGAGAAAAAAGGATTGTTTTCGAATGTCGTATAATCGAAAAAGTAGAGCTTATGATAAGAGTGATGGTACCGATTAATACTTCCATTGTCTACGAAATGATATAAACATTGATGGAAGTTTCTTTTGATCCCCTTCTTCCTTGCTAATTTAAGCAACAGACTTTGTATCTCTTTATTATTGCAATAATCTGCGTAATCCGACGTATTGTCGAGTGGAATCCCGTTCAACAGTATCTTTCCTTTGAAAAATTTTGCCGGAACATCGGCCGGATCCGGATCGTCATAGTCGTATTCCTTTTCTTTAGGCAGGTAATCCCAATGCAGATTGAACTCCATTACTTCTTTTTCGGGGGAGACTAAAGCTGTAAAGCCTATCGTGTCCCAGAAATAGCGGTTGTATCCTGTATTGTAATCTTTTCCGTAAAGGATTCTCTCGCAAGGTCCGAATATCTCGATAAGCGAGTCAATGGGTATGTTTATCGAGAATGTCCGGCCATTGTAAGTAGCACGCTCCTCCGTAAATACGAACAGATGCTGGGTATTGACTCCCTTTGCGTCTAATTCCTCCTTTGTATAGCCGGAACCCATGTATCCTTCGTCGGCAACTTCGCCTGCTCCGCTGCATGCGACGGTGAAAATACCTAATAGAAACGAGAGGATTATATTTTTTATTTTCATCATTTTAAGTAATAGGTATTTCTGTGCTTCCCGGTTGGGAGTGCTGTATGGAATGTATGGCTGATTTTGTTGCATTCCTTTGCCTGGATGCGGTGAACGTTTGGTTCGGTAAATAATAGTTCGGTATATCGGATTGCGGATCCTGCTGAAATATTATCAATTTAACAAAGATAGTTTTTTTTCACTATTTTTGCAAAAGAGAGGCCGAAAACACAAAATATAAAAACAGATGGAATTCAAAGAGTTGATCGAAAAACGCCGCAGCATCCGCAAATTCTCGGAGCGTGCGGTGCCGCGTGAGGTCGTAGACCGCATCCTGCACGAGACTCTGTCGGCGCCATCGGCGCGCAATACCCGTACGACGCACCTGGTGGTGGTCGACGACCCTGCCCTGGTGGCCCGCATGGCCGACATGCGCGATTACGGTTCGGCGTTCATGAAGGGTGCCCCGCTGGCGATCGTCGTGCTGGGCGATACCACGAAAAGCGACCTGTGGCGGGAGAACGCCGCGATCTCGGCGACCATCCTGCAACTGGCGTGTGTCGACGAAGGACTGGCTTCGTGCTGGGTGCACATCAACGGCCGCCCGCGCCGCAAGGACGAGCCCGGCGGGGAGACTGCCGCTGGCTACCTGCGCAGCTTCCTGCCCATCCCGGCGGACTGCCAACCCCTCTGCGCCGTTGCGGCGGGGTATTCCGACTTCACCCCCGCCCCGCTGCCCGGGTCGGACGACGATGCGCGGATCATCCGCCTGGAGTAAGAACGGATACGGGCACCGATGAAAAAGGAAGCTCCCGACGGGGCTTCCTTTTCCATTTAAATCAGCGTCATGCGCTTGCGAAGCATGTCGAGTACCTGTGTTTTGAGTTGCCGGGCGTTGATCGGCTTGGGCATGTAGCCGTCGAATCCGCTCGAGAGTACCTTCTGTTCGTCGGATGCGAAGGCGAAAGCCGTCACGGCGATGATTGGCACGTCGGCCGACTGTTTGCGGATCTGAGCCGTGGCTTCGTAGCCGTCCATCTCGGGCATGTTGATGTCCATGAGCACCAGGTGCGGGGTGTACCGGTTGAATAAATCGACCGCTTCGCGGCCGTTCCAGGCGTGCAGGAGTTTGTATTCGTGCCGCAGGATCGACTCGAAAAGACGGTAATTGCTTTCGTTGTCCTCGGCGATGAGGATTACCAGTTTGTCCTTCTCGACCGTCGGGACGGTCTGCAGCATCTGTGCCGGGATCTTCGCCGGTTCCTGTTTGCCGGGGACGTACGGAAGCGTGAACCAGAAGGTCGAACCTTTGCCCTCTTCCGATTCAACACCGATATTTCCTCCCAAATGCTCTACGATCGTCCGGCAGATGGAAAGCCCGAGCCCTGTGCCCTGCTTGAACGAGTTGAGTTTGACGAAGCGCTCGAAGACCGCGTCCTTCCGTTCGGCGGGGATACCGCAGCCGGTGTCCGCAACCCAGAAATAGAGTTGTCCGGCACGGAGTTCGTAGCCGAAGCGGATCGATCCCCGGTGCGTGAATTTCGCGGCGTTCGTCAGCAGGTTTATCATCAGCTGCGAAAGGCGGTTGCGGTCGGTGCGGACGTGGCAGGTTTCATACCGCTGTTCGAATACCAGCTCCACGTTCTGGTCGGTTTTCAGCCTCATGACGTTCTCTTTCTCGCGCATCAGCTCGTTCAGTTCGAAATCCGTATGGACGAATTCGAGCGTCCCGGCCTCGATCTTCGAAAGGTCGAGGATATCGCTGATGAGTTGCAGCAGCAACGTATTGTTGCTTTCGATGATCGACATGTATTCCTGCTTTTCCTGCTCTTCGTCCGTCGAGGCAAGGATGCCCGAAAACCCGACGATGGCATTGAGCGGCGTGCGTATCTCGTGGCTCATGTTGGCCAGGAATGCGGCTCATGTGGGCCAGGAATGCCGATTTCAGGCGGTTCGACTCTTCGGCACGGTCGCGTGCGGTGAGCAGCTCCTGCTCCATCTGTTTGCGTTCGGAGATCACGAGCGATGTCCCCACCAGCGACAGCGGCCTGCCATCGCAGTCGCGGGTTTCGACCGTGGCCTGTGCCTCGACCCACTCCATGTGCCAGTGCCCGCTCTCGTTGGATACGACGCGGAACTCTTCGCAGACCTTCTCCGTATGCCCTTCGATCAGGTTCCTGTAAGCTGCGCGGACGTGTTCCCGGTCTTCCTTGTGGACTTTCGAGAAGTAGCACTCCTCGTCCACCGCAAGCGAGGCGTTGTTTGCCAGCGACATTCCGGCGGCCATCTTGGCCGCCTTGTTGAGGTCGCACAGGATAGTGTGGTTCGTAAGATCCCACTTCCAGGGGATGATGTTGGCCACGTTGAGCGCCAATGCGAGTTTCCGGTTCACCGAATCCACCTTTTTCTGGGCGTTGTGCAGGGCCGTGCTGTCGATGCAGAAAATGTCGACCGTGTCCTTTCGGTACGAAGGGCAGATGACGACTTCGTAGAAGATATCCACCGGTTTATGGTAATACGGGAAGGTGATGCTCCGCTTTTCCTTCAGGACGATGTCGATGATCGGCATGAACTGGGACTGCGACTCGGGAAAAACCGTCGCCCCGGATTTGCCGATCACTTCGTCCCGGCGGTAGAAAGAACGTTCAAAATAGGCATTCACATCGACGTAAACAGTGTCTATGGCCGTTCCCTGTGCGTCGAACACGGCCCGTTCCTGCATATACAGGATCGGCATGTTGTTGAACAGGTGCGAATATGTGGCCTGGGTTTCCCGCTCCTTCTGGTGGGCTGCGTCGACTTTGCGCAGGACGGCGATCCTCCATTGCTGGAAGATGAGGAATAACAGGAAAATACCGCCGCAGACGCCGATCCATGTTTTATACCGCTCCATGAACGAGGCAGGTTTGTCGAAAAACAGAGTGTTCGTCGGGCAGGTGTTCGGGGAGATGTTGTGCCGGAGCAGTACCGGGTAGTTGAAGACGGGTTGTGCACCGGCCGGGGTGTAAAAGGGAATGTCGCGCGGCTGCTTGCCCTCCAGCACTGCATCTATGGTGGCGATCAGCCGGTCGGAATATTCGTTCTCGCCGTATACGTAACCCCCGATCATGCCGCTGCTCTTGAGCCCGGTTGGGCGCAGCGAGAACAACGGTACGGACGAACTGGCGATGACCTTGAACGGGTTGGTCATAATTTCGTTACGCCCTGACATGTTCTTCAGGTAATGCCACGAGGAGAAGAGTACGCCGGTCTGTTTTACATCGATCGTACTCAGCGAATCGAGCAGTTGGTCGATCCCGATCTTGTCGGCCGAATAAACCGTGTATTTCATGCCGGGGTATTTCGAGCCGAGCAGCTCCGCGAGGTCGTGTTCCGTTTGCCGATTGACGTAGCGTGCGTCGTCTATGAATACGAGCCTGTCCATGCCGGGCAGTATGCGCTTCATCAGGTCGACGCTTTGGTCGAGATAGGCCGGCGAATAAAGCAGGGTCAGATTGTCCTGGTCTGCCAGCGCCCGGAGGGGAACCTGTTCCGATGCGGGGATGGGCTGCCTTTTGAGGTAGTATTTATCCGGCCCGATGAAATCCTGTTCGGCACATACGATGGTCGGGATATCTTGCCATATGCTGTTGATGAAGTTGCGCAACAGGGCAGCCGGGGTTCCGATCAGCACCAGGGCCTGGGGAGGTTTTTTGCCGTATTCGCGCAGGAGGTTCGCCTCGAATGTCCTGATGTCCTCGGGGGAATCCACCAACAGCAGGGTCATATGTTCGGTGTAGAGTTCCAGGTTCTCGATCTGTTCGACGTGTGCCGTGATGTCTGCGATGATACCTCTGCTCCACGGGGTCGATTCCGCATAGGTGTTGATTACCAGTATATAATCGCGTTTGTCGCCGGGAGGTCTGCTGACGGCCGGTGAGAAGGGGTATGTTAAAATGCAGCCTAAAAGCAGGGCCCATACGAGGGGCCGGAACCGGAGGCCGGGCCGGGTGGTCGGCATGTTCATGGGGAAAAAGGGACGCAAGGTAGTAGTGTATGACGCAAAAATAGCGGGAGGGGGCTGCCGGAAGACAGCCCCCTCCCTTCTTATGTAAAGTTATCGGTTCATGACCGGTTTGATGTCCTTGATGCGGAGTTGGGTGGTTACCGTCCCCCGGTAATGGTTCTCTACGATCTGGTAACATACGTCGATCGGGCGTCCCGAGCGCACCCATTCGTAATGCGTGGGTTGCTGGAAGGCGATCGACTGGATCTTCGTGTTGGGCTTTTGCCGCTGGATCAGATCCATGCGCAGGTGTTCGCACTCCACGCCGACCAGTTTGGCATCGCCGTGGTTGCTTACGCCGTAGGTCGCGAAGACCGGCGCCGTATTGCCCGGGCCGAAAGGCTGGAAGCGGTTGAGGTCTTTGCGGAACGCGGGGGTGATGTCCGAGAAGAGCAGTTCGCTGTCGATATCCACCTGCGGCATAAGCATCTGCGGGTCGATGTTCTCCTCGACATAGGCGTTGAACCTGCGCGTGAATTCCTCGACGTTCTCGGGTCGCATCGTCAGCCCGGCGGCATACATATGCCCGCCGAAGTTCTCCAGCAGATCCGAGCACGACTCCACGGCCTGGTAAAGGTCGAAGCCCGGTACCGAGCGTGCCGACCCCGTCACGAAGCCGTTGCTCATCGTCAGCACTACTGTCGGCCGGTAATAGGTCTCGATCAGGCGCGAGGCGACGATTCCCACGATGCCCTTCATCCACTTGGGATTGTAGATCACCGTGCTCTTCAGCTCTTTCATTGCGGGGTTGCGTTCGATAAAATCGTGCGCTTCCTGCGTCACCGAACGGTCGATCGACTTGCGATCCTGGTTGTAGGCGTCGATGACGTTCCCGAACTCCGCGGCGATGCTTTCGTTGCCTTCGATCAGCAACTCGACAGCCGCATGCCCGCCCGAGGGCGAGGCGTTTTCGTCGTTCTCGTCCATCCGCATACGTCCGGCGGCGTTGATACGCGGCCCGATCTTGAAGACGATGTCGTCGATGGTGATGTTGTGCTTGTCCAGGCCGCAGATCTTGATGATCGACAGCAATCCTTTCGACGGTTCGCGGTTGAGGTCTTTCAACCCGAAATGGGCAAGGATACGGTTTTCGCCCACCAAGGGTACGATATCCGAAGCGATGCTCACGACCAGCAGGTCTAACAGCGGGCTGATCTGTTCGAACGGGATCCGGTTTTTCTGCGCATAGGCCTGCACGAGCTTGAAGCCTACGCCGCAGCCCGACAATTCGTCGAACGGATAGGAACAATCGACCCGCTTGGGATCCAGGACAGCTACGGCACGGGGAATTTCCTCGGCCGGGAGGTGATGGTCGCAGATGATGAAATCCACGCCCTTCGTCTTTGCATAGACTACCTTTTCCGTGGCTTTGATACCGCAGTCCAAGGCGATGATAAGACCCACGCCCTTGCGGGCTGCCAGGTCGATACCCTTGACCGAGATACCGTAACCTTCGGTATAGCGGTCGGGGATGTAGAACATCAGGTTTTTATGCCCGATCTGGCGCAGGAACTTGTACACCAGTGCAACGGCCGTACAGCCGTCCACGTCGTAGTCGCCGTAAACCATGATTTTCTCATTGTTACGAACGGCCCGCTCGACCCGCTCGACCGCCTTGTCCATGTCCTTCATCAGGAACGGGTCGTGGAGGTCGGCGAGACTGGGTTTAAAGAACTTGTCCGCCTTTTCTACGGTGTCTATGCCTCTCTGTACGAGCAGGTTCGCCAGCACGGGAGAAATCCTGAGCACGGCAGCGAGCTTCGCCACCGCCTCGGAATCGCCCTGCGGTTTCACTACCCATCGTTTTTCTATAGGCATACGATTTACTATTTATATATTCTAACATTTAATATCTCACTTAAAAATTTGACAACGAGCTCCTTTACTTCGCCCATTGCGGCCTTGCGGCCCGTTTCCCGTTCGATCGAGGTCACCCCCCGGTCGGTAAACCCGCAGGGATTGATGCGCGTGAACCACCCCAGGTCGGTCGTGACGTTCAGCGCGAACCCGTGCATGGTGATATAACGTGACGACCGGACACCTATTGCGCAAATCTTGCGCGGCACCCTTGCGGATGTCCGGTTCCCGACGCCGATTTCGCTATCGCAGGTTCTGCCGCTATCGCAGGTTCTGCCGCTGTCGCAGGTTCTGCCGCTGTCGCAGATTCCGGCCTCGTTGCGGTTTTCGCCGCTGTCGCCGCTTTTGCCGCCGTCGCTTTTGTTGCCGCAGTTACCGCCGATGTTGCAGTTGCCGCCGCCGTTATCTCCGCGGCAGCCGGTTGTCCGGCTCCCTGTTTCCCCGCCGATTCCGGGGCCGATCCAGACCCCCGAGGCGCCTGCCATGCGGCCGGCCGTGATGCCGTATACCGCCACGGTGCGGATGACGGCCTCTTCCAGTGCCCCGATGTAGTCCCTCAGCCCGATGCCCAGGCGTTCGAGGTCGAGGATCGGATAGCAGACCAGCTGCCCCGGGCCGTGGAAGGTGATGTCGCCCCCTCTGTCGATGTGAAAGAACTGTGCGCCCATCGCTTCGAGCGCTTTGCGGCCTATCAGCAGGTTTTCGGCATGGCCGCTTTTGCCGAGTGTGTATACCGGCGGGTGTTCCACCAAAAGGATCGTGCCTGCGCTGGCGGAGCCTTCTCCGGTGGCGCCTGACGGTTCGACGCCCTCTGCTGCGGATACGCTGCCCGTTGGGGATTCCAACCCTTTGCCGGATTGCGTTCCCGCCTTGCTGGGCATTGCCTCTGCCGATCGCTGTGCCGGCTCCCGCGCGGATGCCTGATCTGCTTCCGCGGTGCCGGCGTATGCCGCCGGGATTGCCGCCGCCTGTTTCGTTGCGCCCTTGCAGGCTGCCTTGCGGGCTACCAGGGCATCGAACAGTCCCTGCTGCAATTCCCAGCAGGTTTTGTAGTCCATCAGTCCGAGATCCCGGCAGGAAGCTTCCATCGCTACAAACTTTTGACGCTCTTCAGGG
>NZ_FR893425.1:9465-45837 GCF_000435435.1 Alistipes sp. CAG:29
CGCTCTTCAGGGCCTCTTCCGCCATGTACGACGAGCGGACTAAGGGTGCGCTCGCGCAGTAGCTGAAGCCCATTTCCAGCGCTTTCAGTCTGTACCATTCGAATTTTTCAGGAGTGATATACGCCGCAACGGGGTAGTGCTCCAGAGTGGGACGAAGGTACTGACCGAGTGTTACGATCCCCACGCCTGCGTCGCGCAGGTCGTGCAGGGTTTGTAATACTTCATCATCGCTCTCGCCAAGTCCGACCATCAGTCCGCTTTTCGTTGCGACACCCTGTGCGCTCAGGTAGCGCAGGGTTTCCAGGCTCGTACGGTACTTTGCCTTGGAACGCACCACCGGGGTCAGCCGCTCGACGGTTTCGATGTTGTGCCCGATTATATCGGGCTTCGACGCGACGACCACGTCCAGCGGGGCGGGCTGTGCGTCGAGATCGGGAATAAGGAGCTCAATTACGGCGTCGGGATTCTGTGTGCGGATGGCGCGGACGGTTTGGGCCCAGTGTGCGGCACCGCCGTCCGGCAGGTCGTCACGCGTCACAGAAGTAACGACGACATACCTCAGTTTCATCAGTGCGACGCTTTCGGCGACCCGTCGGGGTTCCTCGGCGTCGGGGGCAAGGGGGTGTCCTGTTTTCGTTGCACAGAAGCGGCAGCCTCGGGTGCAGATGTCTCCCAGGATCATGAAGGTTGCGGTTCTGCGGCTCCAGCATTCGGCCTTGTTCGGACACATGCCGCTGCTGCAAATCGTATGCAACGCATGTTTGTCGACTATTTGCTGTACCTCGGCATATTCCGGGGTGCGGTGGAGCCGGATCTTCAACCATCCTGGTTTTTTCAGTACATCTACCTTGTCATAAAACTTCGGCATTTAAGTTCATTATTTTCCAATTGATGCAAAAATACGAAAAAATAATTGATAATTCCTATGAATGCCCTATTTTCTTTCGGCACCCCGCCTCTGGTATGCCTCTTCGCGGGTTTGCCTTCTCCGGGCTGTTTTCGGGCTGTTTCCGGGGGAGCGCCTGCGGCGGCCTGCGTGGCATCCAATTAAAAAAATAAAAAATGCGGCCCTGAAAACCGCAATTATTCAATATCGAATGCTGTCGGGTGGCTTTTCCGGACAGAGAAAGGGGTTTGCTGCCTGGCAGTAGCAAACCCCTCTGGTTAGGTTAGTTAGGTTAATGAGAGTGGGAGAATCCCACGTTTTGTTATACAAAGATAAATGGAAAATCACAATCTTCCAAATCTTTTGTAACATTTTTTTAACCTAACCGAAAAAAATCTGTTAAATTATAATTAAAATTTTTAAAATACTAACGGTTTTGTAAGTTGCGAACTATAACGCCTCGTGGATTTCCTCGGTTTCCTTAGCGGCGGGCTGCGCCTCGGGAGCGAGCGAAGTGATGTGGCGGTTCCGGTAAGCGGCCGGCGTCATCTGGTACTCCTTTTTGAAAAGTTTAATAAAGTGCGACGTGTTGGGGAATGTACAGGCATTGCCGATTTCCGAAATTGACTTCGAAGTCGAGATCAGCAGCAGGCGCGAATGCATCAGGCGCTGGCGGATGTACCATTTGTGCGGCGGCATCATGAAATGGCGCCGGAATTCCTTTTTGAACGAGGTGAGCGAACGGTTCGTCAACTTCGAGAGTTCTTCGATCGAAATATCCTTGAAGATGTGGTCGTAGACGATCTGTTCGAAATTCTCCTTGGCTGCATCGACGTTGCTGAGCAGTTTGCTCTTCAGGCAGCAGTCTTCGTGCGAGGCGATGAGGTAGATCAATTCGGTCATCTTGATGTTCTCGGCCGTCTCGTCGCGGTGGAAATCCTCGTCGCGCAGGTAGTTGTTGGTATTGACGAAAAAGTTGCGGATCGAATTCCAGGCGGGCATCGAGACATGCGAACGGTTGCGGCAGTTTTCGCACGAATGTTCGTTCGAAATGTTCAGCCCGTAGGTGATGTTCAGGTGTAGCAGTATCCGCTGGAGGTCTGCCGGCGTATAATAAAAGAGCACTTGTTCGAAGGGCTGCCCGTTTTCCGGGAAGTTCTCGATATAGTGGTGCCCGATGCCGAGGTAGAATACGTCTCCGCGCGTGAGGGTCTGGCGCTTATCCCCGTCGTAAATATATTTCGTGCCACGGAGGATGTAGCCGATTGCGTAGCGCGAAAGCGCCTGAGACTGGATTCCGTTGTGAAGGGCCTCAACGTACTTCACAATCATCGGCTGCTGGGCCGACGAATTTAATGAATTCTTCATACCAAATCGTATTTTAAGTTTTTTTGAACAACGAGTTGCGTCACCGATTGCTCATTTCAAAAATACAATTTAATATTTATTTTATAAAATAATGAATAGTCTAAAAAGGCATAATAAGGCAAATAAGCCTAAAGATGCCATAATAATGACTAAATATAATATTGTAAAAATATTCCGGCGAAGGCTGCCGCCAGAAAAATCAGGTATACGGGCAATGCCATTCCCCTGTGGATGCGGACGAAAAATACCGGGATCAGTATGGCCGACGGGACAGCGAGCAGGGCGAATGCTTCGGGTGTTGCGGCGGGGCTGCATAGCAATGTCAGGGCCAATACCAGTATACCTATGTTATAAAAGAGGATAAAGCGGGGTTTGGTGCCGGCGGCATAGATGTCGGCCAGGAAAAAGAAAAGCGCCGTCAGGTCTAGCAGTACGATCCCGCCTGCCATGACGAGTGCGGGGAGGGGAATATCCAGGAAGAGTTGCAGCGGCATACCTTCGATGGCCGACTGCCCCACTGTGACCAGTGGAGCCGTAAATTCCGCCCCGCTGCCCCAGCTGACATAGCAGGCCGTGAAGATCGGCAGCAGCAGTCCGGCCGTTGCTACCACGACCTCCCGGAAGGTACGCCGGAAAAGCAGTACGGCCAACGGCAGGAGCAGCAACAGCGGCAGTGCGGGGGCATAAACGAGCGGCATCAGCCCCAGGTAGAGCGAGGCACGGAAGATGGCGTCGAACCCGTACCCGTTGCAGAAGGCGCGGCAGTAATTTTTCGTTGCCAGCGCGAGCAGCATCGACGCTGCGAACCCTGCGAGATAATTCCCGCCTGTTGCGATCCCGCAGGCGACGATGGCATAGAGGGGAATCGGGAGGCAGGTGCCCACCGTATAGAGGTTGTAGCGGATCGTGATCCGTCCCGCACACATTCCGGTGAAGAGCAGCATGAACCCGGCGGCAAACTTCGACCATACCGGATATGCCGCCTGAAACCGGGCGAGTTGGCCGCCCAGAAGCGGGAGCGCATCGCGCACCGCTCCACTGGTATCGGACACGGGGATTCCAGCACACATGGCCGCAACGGCGAGTGCGAAGAGGGTCATGAAGGCCGGTACGAGCGGCTGCCGGGCGATGTCGATTTTCATGTCGGAAGGCTTTTTTCCTCGGGCAAAATTAGCGAAAAAAGCCGGAATAATGCGTAACTTTGTGGTACGATGTTAGAAAACCAGTACCAATACGAGTTTCGGGAGGCCGGTTGCGACGAGGCCGGCCGGGGGTGTTTGGCCGGGCCGGTATTCGCCGCTGCGGTGATCCTTCCGCCCGATTTTCACGACCCGTTGCTCAACGATTCGAAGCAGATGACCGAGCGGAACCGGGACAGGCTCCGCCTGATCATCGAGCGTGAAGCCGTGGCCTGGGCCGTCGAGGCCGTTTCCGCAGTCCGGATCGACGAGATCAACATCCTGAATGCTTCGTTCGAGGGGATGTCGCTGGCGGTCGCCCGCCTCGATCCGCCGCCCGAATTCCTTGCGATCGACGGCAACCGCTTCCGGACACGCCTTGAATTACCCTACCGTTGCGTGGTCAAGGGCGACGGCAAATATGCTGACATCGCCGCAGCTTCGGTGCTGGCCAAAACCCATCGGGACGAGTACATGTTGCGCCTCGCGGAGGAATACCCGCAGTATGGCTGGAAAAAGAACAAGGGGTACCCGACCCGCGAGCATCGGCTCGCAATCCGTGAATACGGACTTACGCCCCACCACCGCCTGTCGTTCAGCCACGGGATCGGTCAGTTGGAGTTGCAATTCTGAGCGGGGATTGTCTTTCCGCGTGTTGCCGGGAAATCCCGTGGTGATCGGATACGATCATCTCCCGCGCTTAAATCCCCGGCCCGAATTTACCCTGCCGTCTTGCAGTGGCGGGCATCCGTTTGAAGATGCTGGAGGCCGTATAACTATCGGTATGGCACATAAAAAAAGGGCTGAAGTCCGACTTCAGCCCTTTTTCGATATGACTCGGGATTTAGTATCCCAGCGACTTGGAAGCGGCGTAGGAGACTTTCAGTGCATTGGCACGACGAAGTTCCTGCTTCACGTCGGTTACGATACCCATCTTGGTTGTCTGGTCGGCCTTGAGGCAGATCGTCATCGAGGCACGGTCGGCCTCGCTGAGCTTATCGCGCTCTGCGGCTACGAAATCCAAAATATCCTTGGTCGTTTTGTATGAGTCGTTCAGCTGGATACGGGGTGCAGTACCGAATTTGGCCTGCATCACCAGCGAAGGCTGTCCGATGTGGATGTAGCTTACGAGCGATTTCTTCTCGAGCTTTTGCACTTCGGTTGCCTCGGGGAGTTTGTACCTCACGAGCAGTTCCTGGTCGCGCATGGTGGTCGACACCATGAAGAAGAAGAGGATCATGAAGATCACGTCAGGAAGCGATGCTGTCGAGATAGGGGGCAAACCTTTATTGCCCTTCTTTTTCATTACTGCCATAACTTACTTCTTTATATTACGCGGTTCGGCCTCCGAAATCTTCAGAGGTACTGCTTTGGATACTGCATTGCGCTGATCCTCGGAAAGCTCCGAGAATTTTGCTCCGAATTTCTTCATGGCGACTTCGTCACGTACCTCGTTGAAAGCGCGTGTGAGTTCGTTCTGCACCATGATGTAGGACTGATAGCCCGTATCACGGGTGGTCTGTAACGAAACAACGCCCTGGCTTTCGGGATATACCCACTTGCTGCCGTCGGCCAACTCGATTTCCTTTTCGGTTTTCTCCGGGAGGTTCTCGTCGTCCATCGGGTTGAGGATGAATTCCTTCGTCTTGTCCTTGAGTTGTCTCAGGTCGATGATCTCCTGTTTGCCCGAGGGCCCGGCCATGATGTTGCCGCTGCCCGAGATGAGCACCAGGAAGAGGTTGCGCTCCTTGACCTTGATGTCCTCCTGCTTTTGGTTTTCGGGGGGCATCGGCGGAAGCATACGCACCAGACCGGTGTCGACATTCATCGTTGTGGCCACAAGGAAGAAAATCAGCAGCAGGAAGGCGATGTCGGCCATTGAGCCGGCGTTGATCTCCTGTATTTGTCTTTTATTTCCTGCCATTGTTCGTTGTTATTTGAAAGCGCCGTAAATTTCGGTTGCGATAGCCGTCACGAACGCAGCGACCAGGGCAACGTACGTTACCAGGATGCTGGTGTCGGTCAGGACGGTTTCACCTTGGGAGAAAAACCCGCCGTTGGCGAGGTCGGGGATCTGGATGTCATGTCCCGAAGCCACGAAGTAAGCCACGCCCACGATCACGATGATCAGCGCGAGCGAAATAATCGTGCCCTTGATTCCCGCTGGGTTCTGGATCATGCCGAAGACCGCGCAGAAGATAGCTGTGAACACCGCAAGAGCCAGCAGGAAATAGCACCAGATGAGGTTCAGGCTGATAGCCGCCTCGGAGCCACCCGTAGCAATTGCGTATATTCCCAGTACCGCCATCACGGCCAGCAGAATACCCAATATGATATTTAAAATCTTTTTCATAATTGCCTTTAACTCTTTTTAAATCGTTGGGATTATTTCTTGCTGTAAGCCGTCAGGATATCCATCAGCGTGATGGACGAATCCTCCATATCGTTTACCAGCGAGTCGATCTTCGAAACGATATAGTTGTAGAACAGCTGAAGAATAACCGCAGCGATAAGACCCATGAGGGTCGTCAGAAGGGCGACCTTGATACCGCCTGCAACGAGGGTCGGGCTGATATCGCCGGCAGCCTGGATGGCGTCGAACGCCGCGATCATGCCGACAACGGTACCCATGAAGCCCAACATAGGCGAAAGGGCGATGAACAGGCCGATCCACGTCAGGCCCGACTCCATCTGGCCGGTCTGAACCGAACCGTAGGAAACGACAGCCTTCTCGACCGAATCCAGACCCTGATCGTAACGGTCGAGACCCTGGTAGTAGATCGAAGCGATCGGGCCGCGCGTGTTGCGGCAAACTTCCTTGGCAGCTTCGATGCCGCCGTTCTTCAGGGCTTCTTCAACCTTGGTGATGAGTTTCTTCGAGTTGATCGTCGACAGCGAGAGATAGAGAATACGCTCGATGGCAACGGCCAGACCGATAATCAGGAAGATAAGGATCGGGAGCATCCATGCCCAACCACCCTCGAGGAACTTCTGCATCATCACGTGGTGCAGGCTATCGCCGGCGAGTTGGGTTTCGGCAGCTGCAGCAGCCTCCTGCGCGAAAGCGTTAACAGTACCCAATGCGAACAGGGCCACTGACAGAATCAAAAAAAGTTTTTTCATAGTTGTGATTAGATAAAATTAAATTTGTTTAGTTGTTTTTTATTTGTGTTTTTAGGTATTTCACAATACGTTCTTCCGCTTTCCATCGTATTTCGTCAATTCTCCCGGGTTAAAAAAATCCTAAAAAAATATTTTTTTTATCCTTTCCGGATACTCACGGCGTCTTTTTACCCCGATCCATGGCTTCCCCCTGCCGGCTTTGCAAGTACAGGCAAATTCCGGAAATTTCACTCCGAATTGGCTCAAACGTTTGTTTACCAGCGAGTTATGCCTCTATTCCCCTTCGTGTTGCCCCTCTTTGGCGACCCGATAAGGTACGTTAGCAGTGCGAAATATAGAAAAAAAAATCGTTCCGTGCAACGTCTTAGGCTGTAAATTCGCCTCGCAGAGGGCGCCGCAGCAATGCGCGGGTCTGCGCGTCGGAAAGGCCCAGCCCGAGCACGTACATCAGCTTCGTGACGGCCGCCTCGGTGGTCATGTCGTGGCCGCACAGGATGCCGATTTTCTGCAATCTCAGCCCGGTTTCGTAAAGTTCCATCGAAACCTTGCCCCCGCCGCACTGCGTGATGTTGAGGATGATGACCCCGCGGTCGATCGCCTCTTTCAGTACGCGGATGAACCATTCGTTGGTCGGGGCGTTGCCCGCGCCGAATGTCTCCAGCACCACGGCCCGCAGCCCCGGTGCCGAGAGCATCGCCCGCAGGATATTTTCGCCCAGCCCCGGGAAAAGCTTGATGACTTCGATTCCGTCGGCCAGGCGGGTTGCGATGCGCAGTTCCGGCGAGATTTCCGTCGGGTGGAGGATCGCCGCGAGGTTATAGGCGATGTTGACCCCCACCTCGGCAAGGGGCGGGTAGTTGTAGGAACGGAAGGCGCTCAGCGCCTCGGCGCTGCGTTTGGTGGTACGGTTGGCGCGGAACAGCCGGTTCTGGAAATAGAGCGACACTTCGGGAACTTCGGGGCGTCCGCCGATGTGCGCCCCCGCGATCTCGATGGCCGTGATGAGGTTTTCGCGGCCGTCCGTGCGCAGCACGCCGATCGGGATCTGGCTGCCGGTGAAAACCACGGGCTTGGCCAGGTTTTCGAGCATGAAACTCAATGCCGATGCGGTGTAGGACATGGTGTCCGTGCCGTGCAGTACGACGAACCCGTCGTAGCGGGTGTAGTTGTCGCGGATCAGCTCGGCCAGCGCCGCCCAGTTTGCCGGGGTGACGTTCGACGAGTCGATCACGGGATCCATCGTCAGCACGTCGATGTCCACGTTGAGCCGCTTGAGCGAAGGGAATTCATCGTAGATGCCGCTGAAGTCGAAAGGCACCAGGGCGCCGGTTTCGGCATCGTTCTTCATGCCGATGGTACCGCCCGTATAGATGATCAGGATCGAAGATTTCATCGTATGGTCTTATGGTGTTATATTCCGAAAATACGTTTGGCGTTCGCCGTCGTTGCGGCCGCCACTTCGCCGGGGGGCAGCCCTTTCAGTTCCGCGACTTTCTCGCACACGAACCGTACGTAGGCCGACTCGTTGCGCTCGCCGCGGTGGGGTGCGGGTGTCAGGTACGGGCAGTCGGTTTCGAGTACGATGTCGTCCAGTTCCATTTCGCGCACCGTATCGGCCAGCTTGCTCTTCCTGAAAGTCACCACGCCGCCGATTCCGAAGGCGAAATCGCCGCAGGCTTTCAGTTTCCGGTAGGTGCCGGTATCCTCCGAAAAGGCGTGGAACACGCCCCGCAGCCGTAGCCCCGTCTCCGCCGCGGCCTTCGCCTCTTCCCCGACGATCCGGCACATGTCGTCCCATGCCGCACGGGTGTGGATCGCCACCGGAAGCCCGAGCCGTGCGGCCAGGCGGCATTGCGAAACGAAAGCCTCGACCTGTTCGGCGACGAACTCGCCGCTCCAGTAGTAGTCTAGCCCGATCTCGCCCACGGCGCAGAAACGTGCGATGCCCTCGGGCGGGGCTGTGAGGTAACGTTCGGCGAGCGCCAGCTCCTCGCGCCAATGCGGGTTGTCGTTCACCGAGGTGGGGTGCAGTCCCATCATCGGGACGCATTGCCCCGGGTGGCGGCGGCAGAGGTCGAACAGCGCCCCGTGGCTTTCGGAGTCTATGCCCGGGAGCAGCAGGTGTTCCACGCCCGCCGCCGCGGCGCGGGCCAGTGCCTCTTCGCGGTCGGCGTTGAACGCCGTATCGTACAGGTGTGAATGTGTATCCGTCAGTTTCATCGTGTTTTCATATATCGGTTGCCGGGCAGTTGCCGTACGGCTCCCGCCAGTTCCAGCCCTACGAGCAGGGCAGCCAGTTCACCCGGATCCAGTCCGCTCAGTTCCGCGAGGGTTTCCACCGCCAGCGGGTCGTCCGTGCGGAAACAGCCCAGCAACCCAGCTTCGTCGGGCGTAAGCTCCGGCGTGGACGGTTTTTCCCGGAATGCTGCCGGTTCCGGGCCGAGATCCCACATCAGTTCGCGGACAATATCGTCGGCGGTCATTACGAGTTGCGCCTTGCGGTTGCGGATCAGGTGGTTCGTCCCCGATGACATGCCGTCCGTGGCGCGTCCCGGTACGGCCATTACCGAACGGTCGTAGCCGTCGGCGCAATGCGCCGTGGCGAGCGACCCGCCGCTGTCGGGCGACTCTACGACCACGCAGCCGGCACCCAACCCTGCGATGATCCGGTTGCGGGCCAGGTATGCCGTGCCGTTCTGCCGCGTCTGCGAGTGGAGCTCCGTGACCAGTGCCCCGCCGTGGTCGAGGATGTCGCGCGCCACGGCCGTGTGTTGTGCCGGCATGACGCCGGGGAGCGGGTTCGCCAGTACCGCGACGGTTCGTACCCCTGCGGCCAGGGCTGCCCGGTGTGCCGCGACGTCGATGCCGAAGGCCAGCCCGCTCACGATGCAGAGCTCCGGAACCTGTGCCGCGAGCCCCTCCACCAGCCTGTTGCACATCGTCTGCCCGTAGGGTGTTGCCCGGCGGGTGCCGACCATCGCGACGCAGCGTGCCGAGAGGGCGGCGGCGTTGCCTTTCAGGTATAGTACATGGGGATAATCGGGTATTTCCCGCAGCAATACCGGGAATTCGGGGTCGGTCGAAGCGATCGCGGCGATCGAATTGCGGCGGCAGTAGCCGAGTTCCTTTTCTGCGGCGGCGAAGCCTTTGCGGTGGACGATATTCCGGATAATGTCTTCCCGCAAAACGGCTTTCATAGCCAGCTCCTCCGGTGCCGCCGCGAAAATGCCCCGTGCGTCGCCGAATATTCCGAGCAGGTGCACGGCGCCTTTCACGCCGATGCCCGGGGTCATCTGCAAGGCGATATCCTCGATGGTCATAACCGCAAAATGTCGTTTATTATCTTGTAAAGGTAAATATTTTTGGGAAATAGCGCAAAGTTGGGTCGAAGTTTTGCAGATTTTAGAAATGTTTGTATATTTGCACTCCCGATGCGCTTGAAAATAAACCGGATGTTTCCGGCGCGGCATGCAATCCGGAAGCAACGGACTTGTAGTTACGGAATGAAAGCCGAACAGGAACCTGTCGGGGAACAATGGTCTGATGGCCGAGTGGCTAGGCAAAGGTCTGCAAAACCTTGTACAGCGGTTCGAATCCGCTTCAGACCTCACCAAAACACCGTTGCAAGCAATTGCAACGGTGTTTTTATTTTAAGTTGTCATACATTTGTTATGCAAATTCGATCAATTATATAGCGATACCTGTTGATTGCTTTTCATATTCGACTATTATAAAGCGTTCAAGATTAAAGCCATATTATCTGTTGCCTGTGCGAATAAGCGAGAGTTTATATGTTAATCAATCTATTGTCTGTATGTCCTACCCGTATTTTAAATCGTCTTAATTTATTTGGATAATTGCTTTTGGCGTAATAATTTACAGGAATATTAAAAAGGTTGACACATTTTTTTACTGTTTCAACAATGTCCTCCCTTCGCATTTTGGAAGCGTCTATTTCATTAATGAGGTGGTAAAAACAAGGCCAAAATAGCGCAGATTTATCAAATCTCAAATTAATCGGTACTCCCAATAAGGAATATGCATTGTTTTTTGACACTAATCTCGCCGCTAAATCTCTATTTGCGGCCTTACAAGCGGATAAAAATATTCGTCTATTTTTCAAAACGTCTTTTGAAATAGACTCGAATTCACTATTAGTGATTTCATCTCCATTAATCTCAAGGCTGGTTTCGTTGGCATGACATGAAATGTGTAAATACCTGAACTTACTCTTCTTAAATTCTTGTAACAATTCGGCTAAATGTATTTTATTGTTGGCCCATTTGTAAATTACGTCAATGTTGGACAGTTCTAATATTTGACTTAATATTTCTCCATCCGCACAATCATCTGCACGTAAAAATTCAATAATAAATACACCGTATTTGGAATTATCATTCATAAAGTATTGTTTTTCTTCCTGTAAAGATAATAATATATGACTAATATAAGAGTATGGTCTAAAAATAAATTCCTACCTTTGCCCCTGCGAACAATATGTTATAAAATTCTTTTACGTGGTAGCCAGCAAAGCAACCATATTAAAGGTATGCGCAGAGCCGTTGGGGTTTAGCGACCCGCGAACGGCACTTTGCTGAGCTTGTAAAAGAGTGATGTATTGTTCGCAGCTGCGCATATTTTTATCTTTATGCGAACAATGCATCATGTCCGTACTCCGGTACAGGCACGCCGCAAGGCCAGCCGCAGGCGGTTCCCGCCATGCAACCTCTCGATTTGTTTCCATTTCCACCCGCCGGATTAGCAAGTAACTGCTAACTAAACCGTTATTCTCTTTGTTGTGCCCAGCGCACGATAAGGACAGCCCTCACTATGTCTAAATTCTAACAATCAACCAAATGGAAACGAATCAAAACCCCGTGCAGAAACAGCCTGCGCAACCCCAAACCCCCGAAAACACCCAAGCCGAACAACAGCCCGTACCCTCTCCGGAACAGCCGACCGGGCAACTCGCTCCAAAGCCAGAACCGCAACCCGAACAACCAACGGAAAAACTCTACAATCCCGCCGAAGCCGCCCGGATCGTCCAAAGCCTGACGGAAGATTATTTCAACCCCGAATATATTCTGCTTTTCGGGAAATTGGTCGGCGGCACACGCCATAGCGACGCCATGACCTATGACTTGCTGATGGTCGTACGGGAAACGCCTGAATACGACTGGATTCAGGCGAAACGCATCCTGCGTTACAAAGTGCCGTACAGCAGGCGCGAAATCACCTATATCAACCTTTACATTATGCCTTTGAGCTATGTCGAGTCGAATAAAACACCATTCCTCTACTTTGCACACTCCGAGGGCGAACTGCTCTATTGCAGCGACCACTGCCATTTCCGCCGCCCGAAACACCCGATCAACTTTGCCGCAGCCTATGCGGACGCCAAATTTCATTTCGATACGTTCCGGATGCTGGGCAACGAATTGATCGAACAGGCGCAGGACGCCTTCAGCGAAAGCCGCAATATGCGTCTGGCGGCTTTGTTCATGGCGCAGGCTGCGGTCTACTTTTATCACACTCTCTATTATGTTTATCACGGGCTGGAGTTCGATATTCACGATCCGGTCGTGATGCACGAACGGATGCGGACGCTCTCGACGCAGCTGATGCTGGTTTTTGACGATAACCATATCGAAAATATCTTCACGCTGCCGCGCCTGAAGAGTTTTCTGGTAAAGGCACGCTACGACATTGGTTTCGATGTTGCGCCGCAGGAATTGGAAATGCACCTGCAACGCGTCGAAAAAATGGGCCATATCATCGAAAACTACTGCGGCTTGCGGCTGGAGCTTTATAAAGAGTTGAGCGAACGACAATAAGCGTCCAATCATCCGAACGAACAGGGGTTTGCGGGATCACTGACAATCCCGCAAGCCCCTGTTTCGTTTACGAAAACACAACCTTGCCGATAGGCACACGGCAATTCATGCGTTCTGTTATCGGGCACATGCAGCTACCGTTTGGAAAGTTTGATTGGAACAGTTCGTGCGGCGGATTTCCTTCAACTATCAGACATCCGTAAAGAGGTTGAGCTGGTGGAGCATCGTGAAGGCGAAGGAGGCGCCGATGATGATGCACAATACCACCAGCAGTGCGTTCAGTACCCGGGGCGAAGGCTTTGTCGGCCGGCCCTCGTTACTGCGGATATATTCGCGGAAGAAGATGTAGAGTGCCGGCACGATGCTGCATGCCAGGAGGTAGTCCTCGGGGATGCCGAAGAAGTAGACCTTCGAGAGCCCGATCAGCGCCCAGTGGCAGAGGAACATGGCCAGCACGATGTTGATCCGCTCCGAAAAGGCCAGCATCAGCCCGATGGTGAACACGGCGACCGAACACGGCATCACGGGCGTGGTGACCATCGGGAACGTACGTCCCAGCGCCAGCGAAAAGAGCGGGTAGACGAGCGGCATGGCGAACAGCAGCAGCGCGAAGCCTGTATGGTTGTGCGTGCGTTGGAGCGAAGCGTGTTTCACAACCAGGTCGTATACCCAGATGCACCCCATGATCGCCCAGAAGAGCGCCAGCATGTCGTTGTGCTCGCGTTGTTCGCCGTATAAGAGGTAATAGACACCAGCGATCCAGAAATTGAGCAGCGCCATAAAGGTCTTCATGGCGATACGTACCCCGGGCGTCGGGCGCAGGTAGAGCAGCAGCGTCAGTGTGGCCGCAACCAGCGTCAGTAGGATCTGTACGGGCCATGTCGCGGCGTTATAGGAGGCGATGGTGTTCCAGAAGATTTCCATGGATCGTTATTTGTCGGTATGCTTGCGGCGCCGCGTGAGCGAGAATGCCTGGTGGTTGAATACGAAGATGGGCAGCGTAGCCCCCGCTGCCAGCAGTGCGATCACGCTCAGCGATACGGTGGCGTTGAGGAAGAACTGCTGCATGAATTGCAACCCCTCCCCCGGGTCGTTGAGCGATTGCAGGAACATGATGAGCGAAAAGACGGTCTTGTAGGCATAGATGCCGGGAACCATCGGCAGCAGGGCGGGGATGTAGAGGGCCGTCATCGGGCAGCGGATACCGCGCCCCAGCCACAGGCTGCCGAACCCGATGCTGATCGAGGCGAACAGCGAGGCCGTGGCGATGTCGACCGAAAAGTAGTGCATCAAGCAGAACCGCAGGGCGTGCCCCATGGCCGCCAGCAGGGCGATACGGGGAAAAGCCCGCATCGGCGGGTCGGAAACGGCGCCGAAACCGATGGCCGCGATGGCCGCAAAGAGCCCGTCGAGAAGGATGTCCGCAGCGATCATAGCAAACCGTCCTTAACCATTAACAATGTCGCCGACAGGCCGATGGCGATGCAGATGATAAGCAGCAGGGCGTTGATCAGGCGGCTGCACCCGATCAGGATGTGCCCCTCGACGATGTCGATCACGCCGTTGATGAGCGGTACCCCCGGTACGAGGAACAGGACGCTCGTCGCGAGCGCCGTTTCCGCCGAACAGTCGAACCTCAGGGCTGCCGAGGCGCACAGCGACGCCATGAAAGCCGAAATGATGAAGATCAGGAAGTGGTTCACGCCGTGTGCCTGCATACGCTGTTTGGCGGCGAAACCCACGAGCGTCGAGGTGAAGACGATGCCCATGGCGATCCAGTCGCCCCCGAACAGCCGGCAGAACGAGGCGTTGGCCAGCCCCACGGTCAGCAGGACGAAGATTGGATCTATGCGCGGTTTTGCAGTCAGTTCGTCGTAGCGACGCCGGATTTCGGAGAGCGGAAACCCTTCGTCCAGCGCATCCCAGCTCAGGGCGCTCAGGTCGGAGTTGCGCTCGAAGCTGATCGGCAGCGCCGGGATCTTCACTACGCGGGTGATGGCCTCGCCGCTCTCTTCGTCGTGGGCGGTGATGATCGTGCTTTTCTGGAAACTCGACAACTGGAGGTCGACCCCCTGCGAGGCTCCGATACGCTGCGAGTTGCGGATCACGCGCGAGGTGTGCACGCCCGATCCGAGCAGGTAAGTCGCATATTCCGCAATGAAGTCGAGGACTTCCGTCAGCTCTTGTCTGGTCTTCATAACGAGGGCAAAAATAGTCCATTTCGGGCAAACCGCCATTGTTGGGGCCGAAAAAATTACACCGTGATGCCCGTAGGGTTTCTGCGCCCGGTTTCCCGGGGGGGCGGACAACTCCTCCGGGGCGCCCGGAAAAAACCTACGGCCTGCGCCGGAACAGCTCCGTGATGTCTTGCATGGCGCCTTCCTTTCCGACCCTGTAAAGGCGCTGGTTGGTCGTCGGCGACGTCAGCGGCCCCAGCTCCTCGACCCAGCCTCCCAGCTTGATGTAGTCGAACGACTGCGGCCGCAGCCCCTCCGGCAGCCAGGCTCGTCCCGAATACCAGCCTGTGTGCAGCACCGGGAATTTCTGCCGCACGACGTCGGCCAGCGCGGCGATCTCGTGTGGTGCGGCGTCCCCGCCCATGAAACAGACGCAGGTCACCGAGCGCCCGTAGCGGGCGAGTATCCCGCACAGCTCCGCCTCGTCGAGCACCCGCCCCATGTCGGCCTGCAAGTGCAGGCTGTGGCACCCGCGGCAGCGGTTGGGGCAGTTGGTGATGTTGATCGCCAGCGTCGTTTCGCAGGGTATTTCCGCGAATACGATGTCGAAATTGTGGTATCTGACCATCGTCCGTTTACTCCGCTTTGGCGTAATAGCGGTGTGCGGCCTCCTTCTGGCGCGCGGCCGAGAAGTTCGACACCCGTTTCATGTAGCCGATCACGCGGGTCAGGTAGTCCAGGTTGTCGCCGTGGCACTCGGGGCACTCCTTCAGGTAGCGCTTGTCGATGTGCCCGCACTCGTTGCATACCGTGTTGGGGATGTTGAACGTGAAATAGTTGCATCCCTCGGCGGCCGCTACGCGCAGCAGGTGGCGGTACTGCTCCTTCGAAAGGTGATCTTCGAGGTTCATGTGTAGTGCCGAACCGCCCGTGAGGTGGGCGATGTAACGGCGGCCGTGGAGTCGGAACTTGTCGATCACGTTCAGCGATTCGTCCTCGACGACATAGAAATAGGAGTTGTAACAGTCGCGCGGTACGACGTAACCGTCCTCGCGATCCCATTTGGCGTGTTTCACGCCCACGTTCTCGGCCGGGATCATCTCGCAGTTGAACATGAGCTCCTTCGAACGGTACTTCTTGTTGTAGCGTTCGATCAGCCCCAGTACGCCCTGTACGAAACCGACGTAGTCGTCGTTGTCGTTGATCGGGATGCCCAGGAACTCGGCCGCCTCGACCAGCCCGTTGACGCCGATCGTGAGGTACTGGCGCGCGAGGTTGATATAGCCCGCGTCGAACAGGGGCAGCATCCCCTTGGCCTGCAAATCCTTGAGGTTCTCGTTGTAGGCCGTCTGCACTTTGTGCACCAGATCGACGATCTCTTCGAGGTAGGTCAGGTAGTGCATGCCGTTCTTCACGGCATACTGGATGCAGCGGTTGAGGTTGATCGTCAGCACGCTCTTCGAACCGGTCGATACGCCGCCGGCGCCGAGCGTGTAGCTGAACCCGTTGTCCTGTATCTCGTTGCGCAGGCGGCAGCACGACGACAGCGAGTCGGCGTTGTCGCTGATATAGGTGAAGAACGAGTGCCCCTCGGAGTACATCTGCGCCGTGATGTCGCCCCACTCCTTGTCCATCACGTCACCGTCCCTGGTCAGCAGGGCCATCGTCTCGACCGGGAAGGTCAGCACGGTCTTCGTGCGCTCGCGGTTGAACCACGTCATGAAACGCTTTTGCAGCCACGACAGCGATTCCCAGTGCGGCTTCGTCCCGTCGGGGAATACGAATTCGCCGAACAAGCTTTCGAAATAGTAGCGGTCGTAATAGGCCACGTTCCAGAACACGGCCTGGAAGTTACGCGCCCCCGTGGGCTGGTTGATCGAGTAGACGATCTGTTCGAAACAGTCCGTAATCATCTTGTCGATCGTCCTGTGCTTTTTCGAGAGGTCGACCACCTCGTCCGCCCGCTTGTAGTAATCTTCTCCGTACTCCTGTTCGATGAAATAGTTCATATACATCAGGAATTCCGGCGTGGCGCAGGCGCCCGAGAGCATCGACGACACGATGAAGACCATGTTGACGAAGCCGCCGCAGAACGACTTGAGGTTGGTCGGGCGCGTCGAGTTGCCGCCCACCGAGAGCGTGCCGTTCAGCAGCCACGGGTACATCGTGATCGAAGCGCAGTAGTTGGCCATCGACGTTTCGTCGTTCTTGTAGATGAAGTGGTCTTTCAGCAGGCGGAGGTATTTGTCCGAGAGTTCCTTGCCGTACATCTCCTTGATGCGGTCGGTCAGCAGCCGGCGGTTGAGCCGGATGAAGTTCTGTTTGGGCAGTTCGCCGATCAGCGTGGCGATGTTCTTGTTCTCGACGTTGGCGTTGGCATCGTATTTCGAACCCGTCGCGGGGTTCGAGGCATCGCAGTAGTTGATCAGGAATTCGAGTTTTTCGCGGTCTTCGCGATCCTCTGTGTGCTTCTGGCGGTAGAGCATGTAGCTCTTGGCCACGGCGAAATAGCGTTCGGCCATGAGCGCCACTTCGACCTGGTTCTGTATCTCCTCGACATTCATGCCGTCGGAGATATGTACGCGGCTGAGTACCGACGTGAGGTCGTCGTCGGTGGCGTATCCGCCTACCGAAAGGAATGCCTTGCTGATCGCGCGTTTGATCTTCTCGAGCGAAAAGGGGGCGCGCTTGCCGTCGCGCTTGACGATGTAAATTTCCGAAATGCCCATAATGTATCTGTATTTGTTTGTAAGTCTTGCCGTACGGAGGCGGCATCCCCGCCTGCGCAGTACGCAGGACAGCCATGTCCTTACCCCTGAATTGTCCGGTGTAAAATCTGTTCCGGGCACCGCCCTAAATCCCGAAGGCGGATGTCGCAGCTCGCAAGGCAGGTCTTCTGGCTCGCCCCATCCGCACGCCTTCCCGTCCCGGGGGACAGTGGCTCAAGAGAGTGCGGAACGCAATCAAGGCTTACAGCTACGGGAATAGCCCCTGATTCTCACAGGAGTTCCCTTTTGATCCCGTGCCGGCAGCCGCCGGCGGGGAACCTTGCTCCGGAACAAATGTAGACATACTTTCCCGGATCGCAAATATGCGTGCGGGCAATTAATGAACAAATTGTAAACAAAAAATGCAGGGACATTCCGGCCCTGCATTTCCTTTTCCGGGACGCCCGTCCGCAACCCGGTGAGCGTCAAACCTCCTGCCTGTCCGCGCCCGTTCGCTCCCCGCTTTATTTGCGCATCGAGAGCGAAATCCGCCCGCGGGCGGTGTCGATCCCGGTGACCCGCACCTCGACCTGCTGTCCCAGGTGCACGACCTCCGCCGGCGAGGCGACGTAGCGGTCGGCCATCTGCGAAATGTGCACCAGCCCGTCCTGCTTGATCCCGATGTCGACGAAAGCCCCGAAGGCCGTGATGTTGGTGACGATGCCCGGCAGCGTCATCCCTTCGCGCAGGTCGCCGATCGTACGTACGTTCGGGTCGAACGAGAAGGCCTGCAGCTGTTCGCGCGGGTCGAGGCCGCACTTGTCCAGCGCTTCGACGATGTCCGTCACGGTCGGAATCCCGACCTGTCCGTCCACGTATCTCTCGGGTTTGATGCCCCTGCGCAGCTCCTTGTCGGCGAGCAGCCTGTCGACCGTCACGCCCGCGTCGGCGGCCATCCGCTCGGCTATGTGGTACGATTCGGGATGCACGGCGCTGTTGTCCAGCGGATTCTGCCCGCCGACGATGCGCAGGAAACCCGCGGCCAGTTCGTAGGCCTTGGCGCCCAGCCTCGGCACCCTGAGCAATTCTTTGCGGCTCTTGAAATCGCCGTTCGCGGCGCGGTACGCCACGATGTTCTCCGCCAGCGCCGGCCCCAGTCCGGAAATATAGGTGAGGATGTGCTTCGAGGCGGTGTTGATGTTCACCCCGACCCTGTTCACGCAGCTTTCGACCACCGTATTGAGCCTGGCCTTGAGTTTTCCCTGGTCGACGCTGTGCTGGTATTGCCCGACGCCGATCGACTTGGGGTCGATCTTCACCAGCTCCGAGAGCGGGTCGATCAGCCTCCGGCCGATGCTCACCGAGCCGCGCACCGTCACGTCGTAATCGGGGAACTCCTCGCGCGCCGCGGCCGACGCCGAGTAGACCGATGCGCCGTCCTCGCTGACCATGAATATCTCCACGGCTCCGTCCAGTCCCAGGCCGCGCACCAGCTGCTCGGTTTCGCGCCCCGCCGTACCGTCGCCGATTGCGAAGGCTTCGGCCCTGTATTTCCCCGCCAGCGCCCACAGCGTTTCCGCCGCTTCGGCATAGCGGCCCTGCGGCGGGTGCGGGTAGATGGTCGTATTGTGCACGAGGTTGCCCTGTGAGTCCAGGACGACGACTTTGCAGCCCGTGCGGAATCCGGGGTCGATGGCAATCACGCGCTTCTGCCCCAGCGGCGCCGAAAGGAGCAGCTGCCGCAGGTTTTCGGCGAATACCCCGATTGCCTCGTCGTCGGCCTTCTCTTTGGCGGCCGCGAGCAGCTCGGTCTCTATCGACGGTCGGATGAGCCGCTTGAGCGAGTCGGCCACGGCGGCCTCCATATATGTGCGCGTTGCCGATCCGGGACGTATGAACCGGCGGCAGAGCGCTTCGGTGATGCGCTCCGTGTCGGCATCGATCGAGATGCGCAGGATCCCCTCGTCTTCGCCGCGACGCATGGCCAGGAACCGGTGCGACGAGATGCTGCGCAGCGGCGACGCGGCGTCGAAGTAGTCCGAATACTTCGCTCCCTCGGCCTCCTTGCCCTTCACGAGCTTCGAGTGCACCGCCCCTTCGCGTCCCATCGTGCGCCGCACGGTGTTGCGGGCCTGTTCGTCCTCGGATATCCTCTCGGCGATGATGTCGCAGGCTCCTGCAATGGCCTCTTCGGGGGTCGCTACCTCGGCCGTGACGAAGCGTTGCGCCTGACGCAGAAGGTCGTGTGCCCGTTGTGCCATGACGATGTCGGCCAGCGGTTCCAGCCCCCGTTCGCGGGCCGCCGTGGCGCGTGTGCGGCGCTTGGGTTTGTAGGGCAGGTAGATGTCCTCCAGCTCCACTGCGTCCCAGCACTCTTCGATCCGTTTGCGGAGCTCCCCGGTCAGTTTGCCCTGCCCCTCGATGGTTGCCAGGACGGTCTGCCTGCGGGCTTCCAGCTCGGTGAGCCTGTCCAGTTGTTCCTTGATCGCCCCGATCTGCAATTCGTCGAGCGAGCCGGTCGCTTCCTTGCGGTAGCGGCTGATGAAGGGGATCGTGGCGCCTTCGCGCAGCAGGCGTACCGTGCCCTGCACCTGCGGGAGGCTGATCCCGAGTCTTTGTGCTATGATTCGTTCCGTCATTCTAATATCCGAACTTCGCCGCCGCCAGCCGCATGTGGCCGATGATGTCGACGCCGAACGGGCAGTTCCGTTCGCAGCGGCCGCAGGCGATGCACTCCGAGGCGTGGTGCGGCAGGAGCCTGTAATGTTCGCGCACCGTCTCCGGTATCTCGTGCTGTGCCAGGGTCAGGTTGTAGTATTTGTTCACACCGGCGATGTCGATCCCCACCGAACACGGGGCGCAGTGCCCGCAGTACATGCAGTGCCCTTCCCACGAGAATTTGTCCAGCCCGGCCAGCGCCCCCGTGTAGTCGCGTTCCGCGACCGTGGCCGAACACCAGGCCAGTGCCGCTTCGATCTCGGCGCGGCTGCGGCAGCCGGCCATTACGGCCGCTACGCCGGGGCGCGTCAGGGCGTATTCGAGGCATTGTACCGGGGTCATCGGGCGTCCGAAGGGCGAGTTGGCGTCGCTCAGCAGGTCGCCTCCGCCGTAGGCCTTCATCACGTCGATGGCGATCCCTTCGCGTTCGCAGAATTCGTAGAGCCGTTGCCGTTCGGGGTCGATGTTGTGCAGCTCCCGCGCGTAACTCTCGTCCGCCCAGAGCGTATCCACGTCGTCGCTCGGCGGCAGCAGGTCGTAACAGGGGTTCACCGAGAACATCAGCACGTCGATGAGCCCCGTCCGGGCCGCCATGTGCGCGACCACGGGGTTGTGGCTGCTCAGGCCGATGTGGCGGATGCGCCCTTCCGACCTGAGCCGTTGCGCCAGGCGCATGATCGGGCCGTCGAGCACCTCGCGCAGGTCGGCCTCGGCGTCCACGTAGTGGATCATCCCGATCTCCACATAGTCCGTTCCCAGCCGTGCGAGCATGTCTTCGAACGCCGCCAGCGATTTCTCCGGATCGCGCGTGCGCAGGTACTGCCCCTCTTCCCATACCGAGCAGAGGTGCCCCTGTATGACGAACTTCTCGCGCCTGCCCGCCAGCGCTGCGCCGATGTTGCTGCGCAGCGTGGGGTTCGAGGCGTAAAGGTCGAGGAAGTTGATGCCGTTGCGGATGGCGAAATCGAAATCGGCCCGTACCTCTTCGGCCGTCTTGTCCGTGAATCCCTCGCAACCCAGCGCAATGGCGCCGACCTTCAGTCCTGTGCGCCCCAGTATGCGGTACTCCATCCTATTCCAGTTCCACGAGTTCGTATTGCTGCGAGCCCAGCCCGATCGCTTCGCCGTGTTCCAGCGTGTGGATGCCGTGGCGCGACTCCATGCGTTCGATCAGGTGCACCTTGCCCGGGTCGGGCGATGCGTAAACCAGGTCGACGCACGCCTTGTCCAGCGCCACCGGGTCGGTCGAGGCCAGGATGCCGATGTCTCCCATCTTCGGGTCTTCGGGGTGCGCGTCGCAGTCCACCGACAGGTTGTTCATCACGTTGATGTAGAGTATCTTTTCCCCGCAGTGGTCTGCCACCGACTTGGCCGCCTCGGCCATCGACTCCAGAAAATCGTCCTGCGCGGGCAGGTTGCCCCACATCTGGGCGGCATTCTTGGTCTTCCCGGCCGAATGTATCCACGCCTTGCCCGCCGACGAGGCGATGCCGATCGAGATGTTCTTCACCGCACCGCCGAAGCCGCCCATGGCGTGCCCCTTGAAGTGCGAGAGCACCACCGTGAAGTCATAGGCGGGGTAGTGCGACCCCACGAAGTTCTCCCTGAGGTGCCTGCCGCCCTTCACGGGCAGGCTTACCTCGCCCTCGGCATCCATGATGTCCACCGGGGCGATGGCCGTGAAGCCGTGGTCGGCGGCGGCCTTCAGGTGGTTTTCCGTGCTGGCGCGTCCGCCGCCGTAGGCGGTATTGCATTCGACGATCGTGCCGTCCACCTTCTGCACCAGCTCCTTGATAAGCTCCGGCTTGAGGAAGTTGTGCCCGCCGGGTTCCCCCGTCGAGAGTTTCACGGCCACCTTGCCCGTCGCCGGACGCTCCAGCGCCTCGTACAGGCGCACCATATTCTCCGGCGTGATGTCCCGCACGAAATAGACCTTGGGTGCCTCGGGCGCTTCTCCGCCGCCCTGTGCCGATCCGCAGGCCGGGGCCGTGAAAGGCAGGATCGACAGTAACGAAACCATATACATTTTTGTCATGTCTTGGGATTGTTAATTACGTAATAGGTACCTGAGCACCGCGTATCCTGCAAATACCTGTGCCAGCATACCGGGGAGCCCGATGCGGATGTCCTGCAGGGCGGCGGCCGCCGAGCCCGTCCAGGCCCATTCGCCCAGCGAGCCGAACAGCTGGTAGAAGAGGACGACGCCCGCCAGCAGGGGCAGCGTCACACGCCCTGCCCGCCATGCAGCGAGGCTTGCGGCGACGGCCAGCAGCACCGATTTGAGCAGGATCACGGGCAGCATCGCCGCTGCGGGCATGCCGAACAGCGCCGAGTTCACCGCCGGCGAGAGCACGGCGGTCAGCAGGCCCACCCGCCAGCCGTATTTGTAGGCGCCGACCAGCGTGAAGAAATAGATCGGCAGCCACCGCAGGCCGCCCTGCGGCACGAGGTGGCAGATTTGGGGCAGGACGATGTTGCCTGCCACGAAGAGCGCCGCCGCGAGGTAGGTCTTCGCCTCGCGGTAGCCCGTCGAATAGAGTTTTACAGCCGTTGTTTCCATATTGTCGTTATTGATTGTGTCAAAAATAGTGTTTTCCGCCCGTATTTAAAAATCCAGGCGTATGCCGCCGATGAAGGTCGCCCGCGGCATGGGGTATCCGGCGTTTATCTCGTAGCGCTGCGCCAGCAGGTTTTCGCCCCGGGCGAACAGCGTGAGGCAGCGGCTCACGCGCAGCGACGCCCGCAGGTTCCACAGCACGAAATCCTCGGTGTTCTCCGTGCCCCGGCCGTTGGCCTTTACCGAAGTGTAGAGCCCCGCGACGTACTGTACGCCCGTAGTCACCGACCAGCGGCCCCGGGCAAACCCGGCCTCGGTGTAGAGCTTGTGCTCCGGTGCGGCGATCACGGGGTTCTCCATGTGCAGGTAACTGTAATTGGCGGCGACCGACCAGGCCTCCGAAATGCGGTAGGCGGCCTGTGCCTCGACGCCGGCGTTGTCGATCTTCCCGGTGTTCATATTCAGCGGCGTCGTCCCCTCGCGCGGCACGGCGACGATCAGGTTTTCGCCGTCTATGTAGAAGAGGTTGATGCCGTAGGTGAGCCGCCCGCCGAGCAGCCGCTGCGAATAGGCCACCTCGTAGTTCCACATCCGCTCGGGTTTCAGGTCGGGGTTCTGCGGCGGGAACATATACATCTCGCGGATGGTGGGGTAGCGGAAACCCTTCGAGGCCGAAGCTTTCAGCTCGATGGTGTGCGGCAGGTGGAACGAAAGCCCCGCCTGCGGGATCCACTCCGTCCCGATGTGCGAATGGTGGTCGACGCGCAGCCCGGCGTCGAAGGTCAGCCAGCCCCCGATGTCCTGCCGGAAATCGACGTAGCCGGCCACCTCGTCCTGCGACTTGTCGGCGATGTCGGAGCGCTCGCCCTTGCGGTCTCCCCCGACGTATCTGTTCCACGCCTCGCCTCCGAAGCGGTAGTAGTCCGCGCCGACGGTCAGCCGGTTGCCCCTGAAAAGCCGGGCGCTCTGGTACCACGATACGCCCATCATGTCGTCCCGTGAGTTGAAACGGTAATCTTTCGGATTGTTCGTGTCGTTGGGATCGACCGTGTAGCCGTCGTTGATCCGGTGGCGGCCCCAGTTGTAGAAGAGGCTCAGGGCCCCGGAAGTCCGGCCGTAGTTGTTCTCCACGGAGAGCGAAGTCATGCCGCGTGTGATGCGTTGGTCGGCATCGGCCATCGGGTTGGTCACCGTCCCGGGCTGCGAGGCGTTGAAGTGCGTCACATTGACGTCGGCCCGCACGTTCCATGCCTGCGAAATCTCATAGCCCAGCTTGGCATAACCGCCGTACTGCTCGAATCCCATGTCGGCGCGGTGTCCGTCGGTGCGGTTGTACGAGCCGCTGACCACCGACGTGAAACGGCCCTTGCGGATGCGGTTCGTCGCCTCCGTCTGCAATGTGTTATAGGAGCCGTAGCCGATGTCGGCATAAGTCTTCACGCCCTGCTCGCGCATCCCGCGGGGGACGATGTTCACCACGCCGCCCATCGCGTTCGAACCGTAGAGCACCGATGCCGGGCCGCGCAGCACTTCGACCCGTTCGGCCATCAGCGACTGGTAGGCATCGGCGATCGGGTGCCCCATCAGCCCCATGTACTGCGGGTGCCCGTCGATGAGCACCATCAGCCGCCCCGAGCCTCCGCTCAGCCCGCGCAGGGAGATGCCTCCCGCGGCGCCGTCCGACACGCCGTAGCCCATGATCCCGCGTGCGGTGGTGAACAGCCCCGGAACCTGCTCGGTCAGGGTCGGCAGCAGCGAAGGCTGCAAGCTTTGTTCGATCTTCTCCCGGCCGACCACCGACACGGTCATCGGCAGGTGGCGGATGTCCGACGCATAGCGCGCCCCCGTCACGACGACCGAGTCGATCTTCACGTTTTGCTCCGCCGGGGCTTCCGCCTGCGGCGTCACGGCGTGTACCGCGAATGACAGCCCCGTGCAGAGCGCCAGCAAACCCAATTTTTTCATTAGCCTATCCATGTCGTTCCTTCATTTTCTGCATGAACCCTTCGATCAGCGGCAGGCACTCGGCGGCCGACGCCGCCCCGGCGCAAAGCTGCTCCACGGGGCAGGTGCCCGTCCCGGCGCGGTTCACGATGTTGGGCACTACGACCGTGTATTCCACCGCGATGCCGGCCCCGGCGAGCAGCTCCAACGCAGGGCGGCTCACCACGTCGGCGAAAAGCCCTTCCACGCCGCCCAGTACCATCAGCGCCGCGGCGCCTTTGCCGACGACCTTGTCCGCGATGAAAGCGCCCCGCAGCAGTTGCGGCTCTTCGTGTAGCAGCCGGAAGAGGTCGGCCACGCCTCGTTCGCGGAATATCCGCATCGAATCCCCGTTGCGGATTACGCACGAGCATTTTTCTGCGAATAACAATTCGATAGCCTGTGTCTTTTGTTCTTTTGTCATGTTCGTTCATGTCGCAAGTCCCTCCGCTCCCCGCCTTTCGGGGAAACGGCTGTTTCCACGATGCAAAGATAATATGTCCTGACCTACTATCGGTTACCCCGATTACGGTTCATGCTACCATTTTTACCGTGCGCCCGCCGCGTCCGGTTCCGGCCTGCTCTTGTGTCCCGGTTATCCCCGCTTCCTTGTTTTATTCTCCTCTTGTCCGGTGGCCGTCGCCGGATTCCCGGCTGCCGGATCGGCGGATGTATCGTTTTGTTTCGATTTATTTCGATGCGAAATCCGAAAAAAAGACGGAAACTGCGGAATCCGTGCTTCGTTCCGGCTTGAAACCGGTGCTGAATCGCCTCGTTTATGCCGGTTTCGGCCTTCCCGAATCTATATAACATTCTGTACGGTGTATTTATAAAATAATTATTATCAATAAGATATGAAATTTTAATTTCTATATTATCGGTCGTTGCTCTTTACCTGCCCTTTTAAAATGGATACTTTTGTTGCTGCGCAGTGTTCCCGACTTGCGATTTGTAATTTTTTTAAAAACACCTACATTCATAATATCACAAACTAAACCTGCTAATCTATGAAGAAAACATTTTTACACTTGTTGCTTCTGATGGGTTGTGCCTGTTGTTTTCCGTCCTGTGTCGAGGACAAAGCGGAAGATGCGGCAGCCAGACTCACCGTAAGTAAAGTCAGCGTAGAGGTTATCCGAACCGGTACGCTGAGTACGGGGTCGAAAGCGACGCTGGATGTGCTGGCCAACCGGGGGTATGCCATTACCTCCGATGCGGATTGGCTTTCGGTCGACAAACCTACCGGGAAAGGCCGTGTATCGGTCGTTCTGGATGTCAAGCCCAACGAGACGGAGGATATCCGTGTCGGACACCTGGCCGTCGTGAGCGGCGGGCTTTCCGAAACCGTAACCGTGACCCAGACGCTTGCCCCCGATACCGACGACGGGCTGGAAATCGACCATGTTTATCTCGACGACGACTTTTCGTGGTGCGAGCAGTTCGGGGGCCAGGATCAGGTGCAGTTCCCCGACCAGGGCTCCACGCAGGCCGTGCGCAACCATGCTGCGGCCAAGCTCAAATTTACGCAGATGGGGTACAGCGAGTACAATTACGGCGGCAATGCCTTCTACATGGCCAAGCACTACTTCAAGATGGGTAAGAACAACCAGCAGAACGGCCTGGCCATCGACATGGGCAAATATATCCAGAAAGGCAAGTCGTCCACGATTACCCTGACGTTCGACGCGGCTCCGGTCGTTTCGATTGACGGTACGGGCAGCGGCATAACGCTGCGCGGTATCGACGACACGGCGGTGACCGTCGAGGTTTACGAAGGTCCCGGAACGGTCGACAGCCCCTCTGTGAAACAGAGCGCGTCACTTTCCATGTCGAGCGTTAGCTCGTGGAACCAGTGGGTGAGCATGAAAGTCACGCTCTACGGTGTCACCGACCGCTCGCAGATCGTTATCCGCTCCACCCAGTTCGGTGTGTCGGGCTATCACCGCTGGTACCTCGATAACGTTAAGATGGTCAAGGCTCCCCGCGACTAACAGGTGTCCATAATCATAAACAGAACCAACATGAATTTCAAGCATATGTTATTCAGGGCCGCATCCGCCCTGCTGCTCGTCTCGGGCCTCGGTTTTGCGGGGTGCGACGACGCTGATCCCGACGCGTTCCTCTCGGTTACCCGCCAGGAGATCGAAGTCGAATACACGGGCCTCACCACCGAAGGGGAAATGGTCAATTTCGAATTGGGTACGAACCGCTCGTGGCGGGCCACCTATGTCGAGGAGTGGATCCACCTCACCCATACCGAAGGCGACCGCGGCCGCGTGCGTATTTTCCTCTCCATCGACGAGAACAATACGGGCGAGGATCGCACCGGTTTCATCATCTTCGAAGGCGACGGCGGCACGCGCCGTACGATAGCCGTGACACAGAAACTCAAGGTCGATGCACTTTCCGTTACGCCGGCGAAGATCACCGTCGTGAAATCGGGTCTGCTCGAAACCGGCGAGAAGGCTGCGATCTTCATCTCCACCAACTGCGACTGGGAAATATCCGTCGCCGACGACAGCAAGTGGATCTCCCCTGTCAAGACTTCGGGTGCTCCCGGAGACGAGAGCATCGACCTGGATATCGCCCAGAATACGACCGATGGAGTACGTACGGGTACGTTCACCGTTACGGCCGATTCGAAAACGGCGACCGTCACCGTCACCCAGAATCTCGAAGGACTGAAGGTTTCCGTCAACAGCTTTTCCGTCAATAAGTTCGGATTTGCCGACGAGGATCGCACGCCGCTTACCTTCACCGTCACGGCGGCCGAGGCATGGACGGCGGAGTCCGACGGCTGGCTGACGCCCAGCCCGGCTTCGGGCGATGCGGGCCAGACCGAGGTGACGCTCACCGTGGGCGAGAACACCACGGGTGCGCCCCGCAACGGAGAGGTGAAGATACTGACCTCGCTCACCGGCCTGGAGACCGTTGTTCGGGTCGCCCAGAATGCGAAGAACTCGCTCTTCGACGACGACGGCAAGGAGGTCGGCTATGTCTATTATGACGAGCCGTTCGACTGGACTTCGAAGTTCAAAGGTACCGACTGCGTGGGCGAACATACACAGAAGGGAGCGGTCAATATCTACTCGGAGGTGAACGGTAAATATGTAGTAGACAAAGTGTTTTCCGATGCCGGGCTGACCGATTTCAATCCCGATGTACGGACGATTTACGCCTGCTCGGATTATCTCAAAATGGGTGCAGGCGACAAGCAGACCGGAATCATCCTGCCGGCTCTTGCGATTCCCGAGGGTCAGGCCACTGATATTGAACTGACGTTCGTGGCCGCATCGAATATCGGCGGCGACGGTACGGGCAAGCCCGACGCGGTAACCGTCACAGTCGCCATTCTCGAGGGCCCCGGCAGCATAAACGGCGATCAGGGAAAAGAGAGCGAGCCGATGACACCCGGAGAGCATTGGGAATGGACACCTATGAGCGTGAAGCTTTACGGGATTACGGGTGAAACCCGGGTCGTCATCCGCTCCACCCAGCAGGGATTATCGGGTTATTACCGCTGGTACCTCGACAATGTCAAGATGACGAAAATCGCAGCCGAATAGTCCTGCGGTGACAAATCAATGAAAAACAAGAGAGAAAAAGATATGAAAAACAGATTTGCAGATACGGGGAAATCCTATGCAGGGTATTTTCTGCGTTTCGTGTTCTGCCTGGTGCTGACGGCGTCTGCGTTGTCCTCACAGGCGCAAAGCCGCAATCAGGTGAGCGGCAAGGTGACCGACACGGCCGGCGAGCCGCTGATCGGTGCCACCGTGGTGGTGGTCGGCACGACGACGGGTACGACCACGGGCATCGACGGAAGTTACACGATCAATGCCGCGGCAGACAGCCAGCTGAAATTCTCGTTCATCGGCTATGCCGAGCAGACCGTGAATGTCGGGGCGCGTTCGGTCATCGACATCGTCATGGAAGACGACAGCCAGGTACTCAAGGACGTCGTGGTGATCGGTTACGGTACGATGGAAAAGAAGTCGGTGACTTCGTCCATCACCTCGATCAAGGGCGATGACCTGACGGCCGGCATGGGAGGTTCGACCATCGCCACGGCGCTCCAGGGCAAGGTTCCGGGACTTACCATCTCGGGCAGCGCCAGCCCCAACAGCAGCAATGATTTCCAGCTGCGCGGCATCGCGTCGGTCAATGCCAGCCAGAGCCCGCTCGTGGTTATCGACGGCATCCCGGGCGGTGACATGCGGGCGATCAACCAGGAGGACATCGAGTCGATCGACGTGCTGAAGGATGCTTCGGCGGGTGCGATCTACGGTACGCGTGCCGCCGGCGGTGTGATCCTCATTACGACCAAACGCGCCAAGCAGGGCAGCGTGACGGCCAACTATACGGGCGAGTTCTCGTTCGAGACCGTCCGCAAGTACCCCGAGCTGCTCTCGTCGAGCGAGTATATCGAGTACGGCCTGGGCGAGGACTACGGCGCCGATACCGACTGGTATAAGGAACTGACCAATGATGCGCCCTTTTCGCAGCGCCATACGGTGAGCATTGCCGGCGGTACGGAGGTGGCCCAGGTCTATACTTCGTTCATGGCCCAGAACCAGAAGGGTATCGTCATCGGCGACAACCGCAAGGACTATTCGGGACGTGTCAACGCCCGGTTCAACCTCTTCGACGGCGTGGTCGAGGTGCGCGCCAACGCCCAGTTCCGCGAGGCCGAGCGCGACAACCGCAACTCGTCGGGCATCTTCAAGATGGCCTTCGGCCTCAATCCCACCATTCCGCTTTACGACCCGGCCAACCCTTCCAAGTACAACGTGGTCGGCAACGGCATCTCCGGCACGACCTTCAATCCCGTGGCCGACATCATGCTGCGCACGAAGAACGGCAAAGACCAGTGGCTGCTGGCTGACGCCACTGTGAAGATCAACCTGATGAAGGGCCTCTCGCTGCAGGGAACCGTGGGTATCGACAAACGCCAGTACCAGGAATATACCTACGTTTCGCATGACCACAAGGAGTCGATCGACAACAGCCGCCGCGGCGGTGCGTCGCACAAGTTCAGCAAGGACAACCGCGTTTCGGTCGAGGCCTATGCCAACTACCACCGCGTATTCCGCGAAGACCATACGCTCGACGTCGTGGCCGGTTACAGCTTCTGGCAGGCGGGCGGCGAGGATTTCAGCATGTCGAACTACGACTTCCCGGTCGACGGCGTCGGCCCGTGGGACATGGGCGTGGGTTCGTACCTCACGGACGGCCGTGCCTCGATGGATTCGAACAAGGATCCCCGCGAGCGCCTGCTTTCGATGTTCGGGCGTGCCAACTATTCGTATAAAGACCGTTACATGGCTACGGTGAGCTTCCGTCGTGAGGGATCCTCGAAGTTCGGCGTGAACAACCGCTGGGGTAATTTCTGGGCCGTTTCGGGCGGCTGGCGTCTCTCGAACGAAGCGTTCATGCGCGACGTTGCCTGGATCAGCGACCTCAAGGTGCGCCTGGGTTACGGCGTCACGGGTAACAACGGCTTCGGGAACGGCTACACGACCCGCATGTACAAAGCCAACGACATGTGGCCCACCAACGGGGTCTGGCAGCCCGGTTACGGTTCGATTCGCAATATCAACCCCGACCTGAAGTGGGAGGAGAAATCCGAGCTCAACTTCGGTCTCGACTTCTCGCTTTTCAACGACCGCCTCTGGGGTAAGTTCGACCTCTACTTCCGCCAGGTCGACGACATGCTCTATTCGGTCAATGCCCCGATGCCCCCGATGGTACACGATACGGTCATGAAGAACATCGGCAGCCTCGAGAACAAGGGTTGGGAGTTCGAACTGGGCGGGGACATCGTCCGCAGCAAGAATTTCCGCTATACGTCGACCCTGCGCCTGTCGCATAACAAGACCAAGATCAAGAGCATGGGCGACGACGGGTTCTTCCTCGACGAAGTGACCTTCCCCTCGCCGGGCAACCCGGGTACGGCCGTCCGCCTGCAGAACGGCCTCGAGCTGGGGCAGTACTTCATCTACAAGTACGCCGGGCTCGACGAGAACGGCAAGTGGATGATCTACGACAAGAACAACGAGATCGTGCCGGCCACCGACGGCAGCACGTCGAACCTCGTGGCCGAGAACAAACATTTCGTGGGCAATGCGATCCCCAAGGTCATCCTCTCGTGGGATCATACGTTCAAGTACAAGAACTGGGATCTGTCGATCTTCCTGCGCAGCTGGCTCGGGTACGATGTCTTCAGCCAGGTGAACATGTACTACGGCCTGGCCAACGATTCGCAGCTCAACGTCCTCAAGTCGGCCTACACGCGCAACCGTAACATCAAGGACGAGAAGATCCTCTGCGACTACTGGCTCGACGACGGCTCGTTCCTCAAGATCGACGCCATCAACCTCGGGTATACGTTCAACCTGCGGAAATGGACGCGTTATATCCAGTCTGCGAAACTTTACCTGACCATCCGCGACGTGGCCGTATTCACCGACTACAACGGCCTCAATCCCGAGGTCAACATCAACGGCCTGTACCCCGGTTTCGAGTATGTCAACGACACCTCGACGATGTACCCGCAGACGACCCGTTTTACGCTGGGCGTGCAGTTAAACTTCTAATTCCAAACCGAGAACCATTATGAAACTGAAACATATAATTGCCGTGACGGTCGGGGCTGCCGCCCTCTGCGCGCCTTCCTGCGACCTCGACGAGAAGTTCTACTCGGAAGTCACCCCCGATACGTTCTTCACCTCGCCCGAAAGCACCTATGCCGTGCTTTGCCGTCCCTTCACCCACTGGAAATGGTACATCGGTGCCGACCGGTGGTACCTCCAGGAGCTGACCACCGACGAGATGGTGTGCCCCAAGCGCGGCAGCGACTGGTATAACAGCGGCGAGTACTACCGCCTGCATTACCACACCTGGTCGCCCGACGACCGCTTCGTCGTCAATACCTACGACGGTACGACCGGGGGTATTTCGCGTGCCCTGGAAGCCAAGTCCGACCTCCAGGGGGTCGATTACAACGCCATCGGGCTCAACGACGCCGTCAAGGCCGACCACATCAACCAGCTGAATGCCATCACGGCCTACTTCTACATGCGCGGCCTCGACTATTTCGGCGGCATGCCCATTTACTACTCGGTGGACGACGACCTGTGCGCCCGCAGCACGGCGCGCGAGACCTACGCCCATATCGAAACCCTGCTCAAGGACGCCATCCCCGCCCTGTCGAAGAAAACGACGCTCGGCGCTTCCGAAGACGGTTACATCAAGCAGGCTGCCGCCGCGGCGCTGCTGGCCCAGCTCTATTTCAATGCGGTGGCCTACATCGGCGAGGAGCATTTCGACGAGTGCGCAGAGATTTGCCGCGACATCATCGGCGGTGTCTACGGCACCTACGAGCTGGACAAGACCTGGTACGGCCCCCACTGTTTCGACAACAACACCTCGCCCGAGGTGATCTGGACGGTGCCTTCGGAGAACTCCAAAGTCGAGTGGAACTGGTATTTCAAATATTTCTACCATTATTCATCCTACGAATATTTCGGTATCGAGACCGCAGGCTACAACGGTTTCATGCTCACGCCGTCGCTCGATCCCCAGGGACGCTACTACACGCAGTGGAAACTGGGCAATCCCTACCAGAAATTCAACGACAAGGACTTGCGTAAAAAGCCCTACCGTTACCTGGGTAGCCGCAAATACGAAGGCATGTTCCTCGTCGGCGACCAGACCAACCCCAACAACCCTTCCCAGCAGTGCCTGGGGCAGAAGGAGTATAGCGGCAAGGTGATCAACTTGGTCGACCAGGTCGCCCGTTTCTCGGAAGTGGGCACCAAATACAATTCTGTCGCCGAGCTTACCTCGACGATGGCCGACGGCGAGGAGAATTCGGGCGTACGCCTGGTGAAGGCGCCGCAGCCCAACCTCGACGACAAGCTGCTGCGCTGGAATCCCGATTGCCCGGTCATCCGACTCTCGGAGATCTACTACATGCTTGCCGAGTGCGAGCTGCGTGCCGGTGACAAGAAGACGGCTGCCGGCCTGATCAACCAGGTTCGCGGGCGCAACTTCGAGGGCGGCGCGGATCCCAACCCCGTGACGGCCGACAACCTCGACGAATACCGTATGCTCGACGAATGGATGATCGAATTCCTGGGCGAAGGACGCCGCCGTACGGATCTGATCCGCTGGGACAAGTTCGTGACGGAGTCCTGGTGGGATCATACGCCGCTCAACGACAAGAACAAAAACCTGTTCCCGATCCCCAACTCGGCGATCTCGGCCAACAACCTGATCGAGCAGAACCCCGGTTACTGATCCCCGGCGATCCCGGGGGATCCCGCCTGTCCGGGGCCCCGGGGCAAGATATGAACTTTAAAAAACCGAAAAAATGATAAAATACATCAAATATCTGTTGGTCTTCCTGCTGTCCACCGGCTTCGTGGCCTGCAGCGAGGACGAAGGCGCCCAGATTCTCGGCGGCCTCTACGAGAAGGTGGACATCACCCCCGAGCCCGGCATGAACCTCGTGGGCCGTGTCACCGACGGTACCGGCCCGATCGAGGGCGTGGTCGTGAGCGACGGCGTCACGGTGACGACCACCGACGCCCAGGGCATCTACCAGATGCGTGTGAAGCGGAACGCCCCGTTCGTATTCGTCTCCGTCCCCGCCGAATACGAAATTCCGGTGGAGAACGGCATGCCGAAGATCTACAAGAAGATCGCCATGGGCGACAACGACGTCGTGCAGCGCAGCTTCAAGCTCGAACGCACGGGCAAAAAAGAGCGTTTCACCCTGCTGGCGCTGGCCGACGTGCAGATCGGCCGCGACGACGAGGTGACGATGCTCGACGAGGAGGTGTTGCCCCTGCTGATCCCTTACGTGCAGCAGGAACTGGAGGCTCCCGTTTACGGCATTTCGCTGGGCGACCTGGTCTGGGACAACATGCCCTTCCACGAGGTTTACAAGCAGCGTATCCGAAAGATCGGCGTGCCCGTTTTCCAGGTCATCGGCAACCACGATCACAATAAAGCCATAACCGTCGATGCCGATGCCGATGCCAGCTTCGAGGCGGCGTTCGGCCCCACGTACTACTCCTACAACATCGGCGACTGTCATTTCATCGTGCTCGACGACGTGCTCTACACCGGCTCGTCCTCTTATACCGCCGACATCACGGACGAACAGATGGCATGGCTGGAGCAGGATCTGAAATATGTCCCCAAGGACAAGCTCATCATCATCGGCCTGCATATCGCCACTTCGCGCCGCAACCGTCCCACGAGCCATGTCGCCGATTACAAGGAGCTTTACGCCCTGCTCGACGGCTATAATGTCCGGATACTTTCGGGACACTCGCACAACAACTATACGACCACGATCTCCGAAACCATCGAGGAGAATACGCTCGGGGCGGTGATGGGTGCCTACTGGAACGGCGAGGAGCTGTGCAACGACGGCAGCCCCCGCGGTTACGCCGTCTACGAGATCGAGGGCAACCGGATCAGGAACTGGTACTATAAGGGCACTGCTTTCCCGCGCGAATACCAGATGTACCTCTACGGCCCCGGCGAGGCGGTTTCCGAAAAATACCGCGACGGCCTCATCCTAAACATCTTCAACTGGCATACCACCTGGACGGTCGAGGTGCAGGAGGATAATGCCGGCTGGGTAACGCTTCCGTCCGATTCGAACCTCAGGTACGAAATGGATCGCCGCGCCTACGATTTCATGTTCGGCGACACCAAACCCGAGCACCGTCCGACGGCCGAACCCGAATCCCAGAACGACCACATGTTCTACTACAAACCCGCGTCGGAGTCTTGGGGAACGGTCACGGTGAGGGCTTCCGACCCCTACGGGAACGTATATACCGAGAGCATCCGCAACGAATAGATCCATTTTTCGCAAACACGTTTCTCCGCACTGCCCGTTCCGACGGTGCGGAGAATTTTTCAACCATATCCCGATCATGAAATATCCTTTTCTGATTTTTCTGCTCTTCCTGTGCGGCGGGTTTTCCGCCGTCGCACAGCCTTCGGGCAACCCGCTCGTTTTCGGCGAGAACCGCCTGACGCTCATCACCCCGACGCTGTTCCGACTCGAATTCGCACACGACGGCAAATTCATCGACGACCCCACCTATTTCGCTTACGACCGGGGCAGCCTGCTCCCCGCGTCGGAGTTCAGGGTGCGGGAGCTGGGCGGGAACCGCTACGAGATCTCCACCTCGGCCCTGCGCATCGTCTACGAGCACGACGGATTCCCGTTCGGGCTGCATAACTTTGCGGCATACTACAAGCTCAACGGCAAGGAGAAGAAGTTCACCAACCGCTGTATTTTCCGCAACAACCTCGGCGGCCCGGTCGAGACGCTCGACCGCGTTACCGGGGAGATCCCCATGCAGAACGGCCTGCTGAGCCGCGACGGCTGGTATGTGATCGACGACGAACGCTCCGACCTGCTGGTCGACGGCTGGCTTTGCCCGCGCGATACGAAAAGCCATGTGCAGGATCAGTACTGTTTCGTCTACGGCAACAACTACAAGGCCGCCCTTGCCGACCTGGGCGCCATCAGCGGCCGCGTTCCCATGACCCGCAAATACATCCACGGCGTCTGGTACTGCCGTTACTGGGACTATACGTCGGAGGAGTTCCTTTCGATCATCGACGGCTACGAGGAGAACGATTTCCCGCTCGACAACCTCGTCTTCGACATGGGCTGGCATACCTACGATGCCAGGATCGGCACCGGGCATGCCGGCAGCCGCAGCTGGACGGGCTATACGTGGGAGCGCAAACGCATTCCCGATCCCGGGGCGCTGATCGCCGAGGTGCACCGCCGCGGCGTTACGGTGTCGCTCAACGACCATCCCCACGACGGCATACGCCCCCACGAGGAGATGTACGCCGCCTTTATGGCGGACATGGGGGCCGACCCCGCCCATCCGCTGCTTTTCGACCTCGGCGACCGGAAATACATGGAGACGTTTTTCAAACATGCGCACCATGCCACCGAGGATATGGGCGCCGATTTCTGGTGGCTCGACTGGCAGCAGAACTACCTCTATCCCGAGGTGCGCGGCTACCGCTCCACGTCGTTGCAGTGGATCAACGAGCTCTACTACCGCCAGACCGAGCGCAAGGGGCTGCGCGGCGCCGGTTACAGCCGTTGGGCGGGTTGGGGTGACCATCGCCATCCGATCCAGTTCTCGGGCGACGCGCAGGCCAACTGGGAAATGCTGGCTTTCGAGGTTAAGCTCACGGCTGCCAGCGGCAACGCGGGCTGCTACTACTGGGCGCATGATATCGGCGGGTTCCGCGGCGATCCGAACCCCGAGCTGACGGTGCGCTGGACGCAGTTCGGCGCCCTTTCGGCCGCCCTGCGCGTACATTCGACCAAGGACGCGCGGCTCGACCGCCGTCCGTGGATCAGCGGCGAGCGCGAAACGGCCGCCATGCGCCGCATGTACCACATGCGCTCGGAGCTGATGCCCTATATTTACAGCAGCGTATGGCAGACCCACTCGACGATGGTGCCGCTCAACCGGCCGATGTATATCGACTACGGCAGCGACGAACGCGCGTATGAAAACGAACAGGAGTTCCTTTTCGGGGATATCCTGCTCGCCGCCCCGATCGCTTCGCCGGGCGAAGGCGCGGACAAGACAGCCTCGCAGAAGGTCTGGTTCCCGGCGGGCGACGTGTGGTACGACTATTTCACCCACGAACGGTTCGACGGCGGGCAGGAATGCCGCATCGCCAAGCCGCTCGAAGAGTTCCCGCTCTACGTCCGGGGCGGTTGGGTGCTGCCGATGCAGCCTTATACGCCCCGCCCCGCTTCGACGCCGCTCACG
>NZ_FR893426.1:0-11249 GCF_000435435.1 Alistipes sp. CAG:29
CAGCCAGGCATCGGGCGGGCATCGGGCGGGCATCGGGCAGGGATCGGGCGGGGATGCGGCCGCTGCCTCCGCGGCCGCAGGGGTCAGCGCGTCAGGATGCGGTAGCTCCACGGCGCCATGTCCTCCTCGACATGCCCGCGCAGTTCGCAGGCAACGCCCGTCATGGCATCGGTGTACATGCCGGCATAGATACCCGTGTAATAATCGGCATGGATGGCGTAGGGCGAGAGGTTCATCACGGCGACGACGCGGTTGCCCTTCACTTCGCGCACGAAGGTCATCAGGCAATCCTCGGCGTTGTTGCGTATCTCAACCATCTCGCCGCCCGCCTCCCCGGCGGCGAGCGCAGGGTTGGCATGCCGGAGCCCGGCCAGGCGGCGGTAGAAATCCGTGAACGAATTGGCCGCGTAGGAGGGGATCGGGTCGCGGTCGAAGAAGGCGAACGAATGGTCGTAGCCGATCTCCTGCCCGGTATAGACCAGCGGCAGGCCGCGCGGCACGACGAACGTGAAGGCGGCCATGATCTCGCGGGCGCCGCCCATGCGCGTGAACTCCGAGCCGTTCCACGAATTCTCGTCGTGGTTGGAGGTGAACACCAGGCGCATGGCGGACTGCGGGTAACGGTTACGGTCGGCATAAATGTAGTCGCGCAGGGCGGTCACGCGCACCTTCTGCTGCGCCACGTCGTTCATCAGGTGGTGCATCTCCCAGGCATAGCAGGCGTCGAAGGCACCCGCTTCGAAGAGGTAAGGCTCCTCGGCCTCGGCCAGCAGGAACAGGTCGGGGTTCACCTTCCGCAGGCGGCGGGCAGTTTCATTCCAGAACTCCACGGGCACGAGCATCGCCATGTCGCAGCGGAAACCGTCGACGGCGTGCCGGCGCACCCAGAACTCCATGGCGTCGGCCTCGGCCCGCCACACGTCGCGGTTCGCATAGTTGAGTTTGGCGGTGTCCGTCCAGTCCCAGGGCACGGCGGGCGCCCCCGCGGCATCGCGCTCATACCAGTCGGCAGGCTTCTCGCCGACCCAGCGGGCGTCGCGCGCCGTATGGTTGGCGACCCAGTCCAGCAGCACCTTCATGCCCAGGCGGTGCGCCTCGGCGACAAACGCATCGAAATCCCCCATCGTCCCCAGCCCGGGGTCGACGGCGCAATAGTCGCGGATCGAATAGTAAGAGCCCAGCGAGCCCTTGCGCCCCTCGGCGCCGATCGGATAGACGGGCATCAGCCACACGGCGTCGATGCCCATGTCGCGCAAGAAGCCGAGCTTCGCGGCGGCGGCCCTGAGGGTGCCTTCGCGCGTCAGCTGGCGCACGTTCATTTCATAGATTACAGCCTGGTAACTCCACTCGGGATGCAACATAATTTCCATATTTTAATGCGGAATCCGGATTCCGGGATGTCAAATGTACGCTTTTTTCCGGAAAAAATCCGGGCGGCGACCGAATCCGGTGCAATAGGGACAAAATAGCAAGGGGCACATGTAGGTTTATTTCACAAAAATTACTACCTTTGCGCACGATATAAAACGCCTTAGTAAAAATGAAGCATTACCGCCTCTTAGTCCCGGTCATCCTGGCCCTGCTGGTCTCGTCATGTGCCTCGCAGAAACGTGCCTGGTACCTGCAGGACGCGAACCCCTTTACGCCTGAACAAATCGCCGAAAGCGGCCAGATCCGGATCAAACCCCTCGACCGGCTGACGGTCGTGGTCAACAGCAAAGACCCCGAACTGGCAGTGCCGTTCAACTCATCGACCTCGCTGAGTTCCGTGACGGGAGTCGCCTCGTACAGTTCGGCGACCAACCAGTCGCTGCAAATCCGCACGGTGGACGAGAACGGCATGCTCGACATGCCCGTGATCGGGAAGATCGACTGCAAGGGAAAGACCCGCAGCGAACTGGCACAGGCCATCGCCGACAAGATCGTCGAGGGCGGGTATATCAACGACCCGTCGGTCAACGTGCAGTTCGCCGACATGAAGATTTCGGTCATCGGCGAAGTCGCCCGCCCGGGGCATTACGACGTCACGCGCGACAAAATCTCGATCTTCGACGCCCTGGCCATGGCCGGCGACCTGACGATCTACGGTATCCGTACGGACGTGGCCGTGGCCCGCGAAGTGAACGGCGTGCGCACGATCGAATACCTCGACCTCACGTCGAAAGACCTCTTCAACTCGCCGGCGTTCTACATCCAGCAGAACGACGTGATCTACGTCAAGCCCAATAAATATAAGGCACAGGCCGGTGAAATCAGCCAGAACCGCAACTTCTACCTCTCGCTCGTAGGTACGGCCATCTCCGTGGCGACGCTTATCATAACCTTAACCAAATAAGCCGGGCCATGACCGAATACAACAACCAGCAGCAACACCTGCAGAACGACGAGAACGAAAACGGCAGCGGCCTCACGCTGCACGACCTGTTACAGATGGTTCTGGCCAACTGGTACTGGTTCGCCTTGTCGGTGCTCATCTGCCTCGGCATGGCCTACTACTACCTGGCCAGCACCCCGAAGATATACAGCCGCACGGCCACCATCCTCGTAAAGGACAGCCGCAAGGGCGGCGACATGGAACTGGGCGCATTCAGCGACCTGGTAGGTTTCCAGAACCGCCGCAACGTCGACAACGAGGTTTACATCCTCCAGTCGCACAGGCTGATGTCCGAGGTGGTAAAGCGCCTCCACCTGACGGTCAACTACTCCGTACGGGACGGGCTGCGGACGCTCGACCTCTACGGACGCTCGCCCATCGAAGTCGATTTCATCGACGACGACAACCAGCGCCTTTCGCTCGAGGTGACCGAGCTCGAGGACGGCCGGATCAAACTGGCGGACTTCGACGACAAGTACCTCACCAAGCAGGAGAAGCGCAGGGTCATCCGCGGCCAGTACGGCGATACGATCCCTACACCGCTGGGGCAGATGGTCGTACACAAGACGCCGTTCATGGACTCGACCTATGTGGACAGGCCCATCACCGTCACCAAGAGTTCGCCGATGGTCACGACGAACGCCTACCGCGCCACCGTGAAGAGCGACGTGGCCAACAAGCAGGCGTCGATCGTCACCATCTCGATGAACAGTTCCGTACCCAAGCGTGCCGAGGACGTGATCAACACGCTGATCGCCGTGTACGAAGAGGACGCCATCGCCGACAAGCGGCAGGTATCGGTCGTGACCAACGCCTTCATCAAGGAGCGTATGCTGGCCATCGGACGGGAACTGGGCGTCGTGGACAGCGAAATCGAGGGGATCAAGAAGAGCAACCAGATGATCGACATCACCTCGGAGGCTACCCGATCCATCACCGAGAGCAGCAAATTCAAGGTCGAAGGGCTTTCGATCGAAAACCAGATCAGCGTCGCCAACTACATCCGCGACTACCTCAACAACCCGACGCATGCGGGGGAACTGATCCCGATGGTCGCCTCGCTGACCAACAACGGGATCGTCGCCCAGATCACCGAATATAACGACGCCATCCTGCGCCGCCAGAAACTGCTCGAAAACAGTTCGGAGCGCAGCCCCGTGATCCAGGACATGGACAACGTGCTGGCTGCCGTGCGCCGCTCGATCATCGCTTCGCTCAACTCGCACGTCTCGACGCTCGAAATACAGCTTACGAACATGCGCAAGGAGGAGGCGCTGGCCAACCACCGCATATCCACCATGCCGTCGCAGGAGAAAGTCCTGCTCGACATCATGCGCCAGCAGAAGATCAAGGAGGAGTTGTTCCTCTACCTGCTCAACAAGCAGGAGGAGACGCAGCTCAACTATGCCGTCGCCGAAAGCAATTCGCGTACGATCGACCAGGCATACGGCAGCCCCAGGCCCGTGTCGCCCCGTTCGATGATCATCCTGGGCATCAGCCTGCTGGCCGGCCTGGCGATCCCCTTCGGCATCATCTACCTGATCGGCATGCTCGACACGACCATCCGCGGCCGCAAGGACATCGAAGAGAACATCAGCGCCCCGTTCCTGGGGGACATCCCCTTCCTCGAAGGAGAGAACAAGGGCGGCATCGTCGTCCGGGAAACCGGACGCGACGCATTGTCCGAGGCTTTCCGCATCCTGCGTTCGAACATGACCTTCATGAACGTATCGTCGGGCAAGGAAATCAAGTGCGTGCTCTTCACGTCGTCCGACCCCCATGCGGGTAAGACGTTCGTGGCGATGAACCTGGCGATGACGCTCGCCATGGCCGGGAAGCGGATCGTACTGATCGACCTCGACCTGCGCCGCCACGCGCTCTCCACGACGCTGGGCCGCAGCAACAGCAAAAAAGGCATCACGAGCTACCTGGCCGGGACGATCACCGACATCGGCGAACTGATCACGCCGATGGAGATACACAAAAACCTCGACGTGATCTGCGCCGGCATCCAGCCGCCCAACCCCACGGAGATGTTGCTTTCGGATCGCCTGGACAAGCTGGTCGCCGAGCTGCGGGAGAGCTACGACTATGTATTCATCGACAGCACCCCGGCCATGTCGGTAGCCGACGCGGTCATCACCGACCGGCTGGCAGACCTCTGTATCTATATCGTACGCGAAGGCGTGCTCGACCGCCGGCAGCTGCCCGACATCGAACGGCTTTACCGCGAGAAGAAATTCCGCAACATGTGCGTCGTACTCAACGGCACGCGCACCCGCCGCCACGGATACGGTTACAGATATGGCTACGGATATGGCTACGGGTACGGATACGGGTATGGATACGACGATTACAAGGAGACCAGCTACCGCAAGCGCCTGAAAATCTTCTTCAGCAAAATCGGACGTAAAATAAGGAACAAGAAATAAATGGCTATACGCAATGCATTGATCGCCGTCGATTTCGACGGAACGGTCGTGACACACGCATATCCCGAAATCGGCGACGACGCCGGGGCGGTTCCCGTACTGAAAGAACTTACGGACAACGGTTGCCGCCTGATACTTTACACGATGCGCCACGGCAAGCTGCTCGACGACGCGATCCGGTGGTTCCGCGAGCGGGGAATCCCGCTCTACGCCGTGAACGAGAACCCCTCGCAGCAGCGCTGGACATCCTCGCCGAAAGTCCACGCCGACCTCTACATCGACGACAGCAGCCTCGGCTGCCCGATCCGGTTCGTGGACGGTGTGAAACGCCCCGTAGCGGACTGGACGCGCATCCGGGAGCAGTTGGTCAGGGAAGGTTTCCTGGACTGAGCCGCCGCGGGAGCCGGCCAAACCGAAGGCAAATCAGGCTTTCCGAAGCCGGCGCGGCAAACGACACTCCACAAACAATAAGCAAAAAGGCGGATGAAACAATAAGCAAAAGGGCGGATGAAAATATCCGCCCTTTTGCATATGCGATGCCGCAGCCGGCAATTATGCCCAGAGGTTGCGGGGATATTTGCCCTCAGCGATCATCTTCTCGATCGAGGCCACCAGCGCGGGTTTGTCCTCCTTGTAGGTGACACCGTGCCACTGCGCCGCCGAGCGGAGCACACGCAACGAGGCCGTGCCTTCGCCGATGAGTTTGTTGACCATCGTCGGGATGTAGAACTCGGCTTTGAGGTTCTCCTTGTTCCCGGCGAGCCACGTCTTGAAATACTCCCTGGAATAGGTAAAGAAATCGGGGGTGAAGCCAAAGAGGTTCATCGACACCGGCGTGTCCCCGGCCAGTACTTCGTCGGCGCCGCCGTCGTGGAAGACGATCCTGCCGTCGGGCATACGCTCGATCTGCGTGCGCTCGACCATCGAGGTGAGGTTGCCCGCAGCATCCACACCGCAGACGCCGCGCGAAACGGTACCGTTGTCCGAAAGGGTCTTGTCGAGGTCGTAGGCGACCATGCAGTAGCGGTTCCGGCTCTCGCCCAACTGCGAAAGGTAGTCCCCGATGGTCTTGTAGGCTTCGGCACCGTAGAAGTCGTCGGCATTGATCACGGCGAAGGGTTCGCGGATGGCGTCGGCCGCCATCATCACGGCGTGGTTGGTGCCCCACGGCTTGACGCGCCCTTCGGGAACAGCAGCTCCCTGGGGCAGGTAGTCCAACTCCTGGAACACGAACTCCACGGCGATGCGGCCGCCGAAACGCTCCGCGGAGAAGACTTCGCGGAACTCCTTTTCGAAAGAGTGGCGGATGACGAAAACGACCTTGCCGAAACCGGCGCGGATGGCGTCGTAGACCGAATAATCTATGATGGCCTCGTTGTTGGGGCCGACCCCGTCCATCTGCTTGAGCGAACCGTAACGGGAGCCCATACCTGCGGCGAGGACGAGTAATGTAGGTTTTACCATACTTTTCAGCTGTTTTTTGCGTTGATTCTAAACGATCACAAAGTTAAAAAATTCGGCGCGTTCCGCAAAGGTTTTCTATGAAATTGGTTATCTTTGCATTCATAATGTCATAAACCGATGAGATTTTTCAAATCCATACGGGCATGGTGGCGCGGGCTTTTCCGCAAACGCCGTTTCAACATGCTCAATGCCACGGACAACAGCGAGGAGTGGCACATGCACCTCTCGCCGGCCAGCATCTTCGCGGCCTTCCTGTCGTTCGTGCTGCTGCTGTTCATCCTCATCCTGTCGCTGGTGGCCTACTCCCCGATCCTAGAACTGCTGCCGGGATACCGCACCGAGGCAGACCGTTCGCGCGAAAGCCTCGTGCAGAACATCATCCGGCTCGACTCGATGGAGCGCATGATGAACGACATGCTCACCTACAACCAGCATATCGCGCTGATCATGGAAGGCAAAACCCCCGTGGCGCGCACGCTCGCCACGTCGGACAGCACCCGCACCAGCAAGGTGCTGGTGATGCCCTCGCCCGAGGACTCGATCCTGCGGGCGCAGATGGAGGGCGACGGCCCGTACGCCATCGCAGGCCGCAGCGGCGGGTCGCGGCGTTCGGTACGCGAGGCGATCGAGCTGGCCAAACCCGTGGAGGGGATCATCACCGACCGCTTCGACATCCGCAACGGCAATTTCGGGGTACGCATCGCGGCGGCGGCCAGCGACCGCATCACGGCCATCGACAACGGCACGGTGGTGCTGAGCCTCTGGACGCCCGAGACGGGTTACATGGTCGAGCTGCAGCATGCGAACAACCTCCTCTCGGTCTACAAGGGGCTTTCGCAGTCGCTCGTCACCACGGGGCAGACCATCCGCGCGGGCGAGATGGTCGGCTACAACGCCGAGGCGGAAGAGGGCGAGGTGCGGCTTTTCGAATTCGAACTCTGGAACAACGGCAAGCCCGTAGACCCAGAAGGGTATATCGTATTCTGACGCACAGGCATGAAACAACGACTTGCAATACTGGGTTCGACGGGCTCGATCGGCGTGCAGACGCTCGACATCGTGCGTGAGAACCCCGCTTTATTCGAAGTGCGCGTGCTGACGGCCAACCGCAACTGGCAGCGGCTCGCGACACAGGCACGGGAATTCGACGCGGACACGGCGGTCATCGCCGACGAACGCTATTACGGGCAGCTGCGCGATGCGCTGGCCGGCACCGACGTGAAGGTGTACGCCGGAGAGGATGCCGTGGCCCAGGTCGCGGCGGGCGGCGATACGGACGTGGTGGTCAACGCGCTGGTAGGCTACGCCGGGCTGGCGCCGACGGTGGCCGCGCTCGGCGCCGGGAAGAAACTGGCGCTGGCCAACAAGGAGTCGCTCGTGGTGGGCGGCGAATACGTGATGCGGCTGGCGGCCGAAAAGCGTGCCCCGATCCTGCCGATCGACTCGGAACATTCGGCCATCTTCCAGTGCCTGGTGGGCGAGCAGTCGCCCATACGGAGGCTCATCATCACGTGCAGCGGCGGCGCATTCCGCGACCTGCCGTGCGAAAAACTGGCCGATGTGACCGTGGAACAGGCGCTGCGCCACCCCCAGTGGGAGATGGGCGCAAAGATCACGATAGACTCGTCGACGCTGGTGAACAAAGGTTTCGAGGTGATCGAGGCACACTGGCTGTTCGGCACCCCGGTGGAGAAAATAACGGTGCTGCTGCACCCGCAGTCGATCGTACACTCGATGGTGGAGTTCGAGGACGGGGCGATCAAGGCACAGCTGGGCACGCCCGACATGCGTATGCCGATCAGCTTCGCGCTGATGTACCCCCGGCGGGCGACCCGCCCCGGCGAGCGGTTCGACTTCATGGCGCACCCGCAGCTGACATTCGCCGGGGTCGACCGGGCGAAATACCCGGCGCTGGAGATCGCCTGCGAGTGCCTGCGCCGCCGCGGCACGGCGGCCTGCACGATGAACGGCGCCAACGAGGTGGCCGTCGCGGCGTTCCTCGGCCGCAAGTGCGCATGGCTGGATATTGTGCGTGCCATCGAGTACGCCCTGGGGCGCGCCTCGTTCGCCGCCGCCCCCACCCTCGGGGACTACGCCGAGGCGAACGACGAGGCCCGGCGGCTGGCCGCGGAATACTTAGCGTTGTAACCAAAAGACAGACATGGATATAATCATCAAGATCATTCAGTTTTTCCTCTGCTTCACCATCCTGGTGGGCATTCACGAATTGGGGCACTTCCTTATGGCGCGGGTTTTCAGGATCCGCGTCGACAAGTTCTATATCTTCTTCGACCCGTGGTTTTCGATCTTCAAGTTCAAGCGCGGCGACACCGAGTACGGGCTGGGCTGGCTGCCGCTGGGCGGATACTGCAAGATCGCCGGCATGATCGACGAGTCGATGGACAAGGAGCAGATGAAACAGCCCCCCAAGCCCGACGAATTCCGCACCAAACCCGCATGGCAGCGTTTTCTGGTGATGATCGCGGGCGTGGTGATGAACGTCCTGCTGGCGATCGTCATCTACTGCGGCGTCTGCTACACGTGGGGCGACAACTACTTCTCGAACGAGGACGCCAAATGGGGTTACAACTTCAACGAGGCGGGGCACAAACTCGGCTTCGAGGACGGTGACAAGTTCGTGACCATCGACGGCGAACCGGTCGGCGACATCAACAAGATACTCAATTCGCTGCTCATCACCGAAGGCGAGCGGAAGGTCGTCGTCGAGCGCGGCGGGAAGCACGTGGAGCTGACGTTGCCGCTGGACGAGCTGATCGAGATGCGCCAGGCCAAAGGTTACGAAGACCTCTTTACGCTGCGTGTGCCGTTCCTGATCGACAGCGCGGTGTACGAATCGGCGGCGGCGCTCAGGCGCGGCGACGAGATCGTGGCCATCGACGACGCACGGGGGCTGGAATACTCCGGCTACCAGCAATATCTGAAGACCCGGGCGGGCGGGGAGGTGACCCTGACGGTGAAGCGCGAAGGCGACATGCTGCTGCAGATCGCCGTCCCGGTGTCCGACGAGGGCAAGCTGGGCGTGATAGCACGCAATCCCTATACGCTGCGCACACAGGAGTACACCTTCTGGCAGTCGATCCCGGCAGGCATCGAAAAGGCCGGGAAAGTCATTTCGTCCTACTGGGAACAGTTGAAGATGATCGTGCAGCCCAAGACCAAGATGTACGAGGAGCTGGGCGGGTTCATCGCCATCGGCAGTATTTTCCCCGGGGACTGGAACTGGGAGGATTTCTGGTTGAAGACGGCGTTCCTGTCGATCATCCTCGCGGTGATGAACATCCTGCCCATACCGGGCCTGGACGGCGGGCATGCGATCTTCACGTTCTGGGAGATGGTCACGGGACGCAAGGTGAGCGACAAGGTGCTGGAAGGCGCGCAGTACGTCGGGCTGGTCATCATCCTGTTCCTGTTGCTGTACGCCAACGGAAACGACATATACAGGTTCTTTATCAAGTAGGCATATGTTGCTGGGGCATGTACAGGACATGGTACAACGGCTCGCGGCCAACCGCCGCGAACGGCAGCCCCGCAGCAAGAAAGAGAAGATGCTCGACCTGCTGGGCAGGGACAGGGCCGGTCATCCGACGCGTCGGGAAGAACTCCCGCCCGAAACGGTCGAACGCGTCAAAGCCGAGATCCGGGAAGAGACCCGCCGGGAACGGCGCAGAAAACGGATCATCGGATGGATCGTGGTAATCCTGGCACTCGGGGCGGCGATTTACCTTATAATTTCGTACCTTAATTATAGCCCTGAGGGATTCCTCGGGGGCGGACAATTCGAAACAGATGAAACTGGCAAACTGCGCCGAAGCATTACGGCGACACCATTTTGAGGTTGAAACGGTGAAGGACATCACCGAGGCGTTCGCGGTGCTGAAAGCCATCGCGGAGCGGGAACGGCCGGAAATAGTATCGTTCGGCGACTCGGAAACGATGCACGCCACGGGCATCGTCGGGTGGCTGCGCGGCGACGGACGCTGGAAGCTGCTCGACGGGTTCGACCCCGCGATGAGCTATCCCGAACGGTTGGAGATACGCCGGCAGGCGCTGATGTCCGACCTCTTCATCACGGGGGTCAACGCCATCAGCATGGAAGGCTCGCTCCACTGGCTCGACAAGGTGGGCAACCGCATCGCCCCGGTGGCGTTCGGGCCCCGCAAGGTGGTCATCGTGGCCGGACGCAACAAGATCGTCGCCGACCGTGCCCAGGCCGAGGAGCGCATCCGCACGATCGCCGCACCGCAAAACGTCGCACGGCACCCGGGGTTCCGCACGCCGTGCGCCCGAACGGGCGTATGCTCGGACTGTAACTCGCCCGATCGCGTGTGCAACACGCGTATGGAGATGCTGCGGTGCTGGCCCGCAGGGCGCGTGCTGGTCGTGCTGATAGACCAGGAACTGGGACTTTGACAAATACCGGAAGGATGAAAGCCATAAGATACATAGCCATACTGATCCTCGCGGCGGCACTCGCGGCCTGCGGGGAGAAATCGGAACCGTACTACACGACAAGCTATCCGGTGAGCCGGGTCGAAGCCACCGTCACGCTCGGCCCAGCAGCAACGGCAACGGCCGAAGACGAGCCGGAACCCGAACCCGAACCCGAGCCTGAACCCGACCCGGTAATCGAGGCCATACGCGCGGACGTGCTGGCCGAAGCCCCGGTACAGGCCGGGGGCGGTTACGTGCTCGAATTCCTCTACCACAACAGCGGATGGCTCTATATCACACCCGCACCGGACGCCGCGCCGGTCACCGGGTCGTTCAACAAGGAACCCGACAAACCCGACCAGCTGCGGTTCTTCTACGAGGACGCCGACTACACCTATGCGGTTTCCTACTATTCGGAGGAGGGCAAGAGCCTCACGCTGCTGACCGTAGACCTCACGGCCAAATACCAGGCCCTCTACCCCACGGCCGGCATCACGAAGGTCGAAAGGCTGGAATACACGACGCAC
>NZ_FR893426.1:11273-22769 GCF_000435435.1 Alistipes sp. CAG:29
ACACGACGCACCCCTTCTAAGGGCTACGAAGATCCTTTACAAACCGACAATACACCGATGGCAAAAGTCAAAAAGGCCTTTTTCTGCAAGAATTGCGGGTTCGAAGCCCCCAAATGGCTGGGGCGCTGCCCCTCGTGCGGCGAGTGGAACACCTTTACGGAGGAGATCATAGCCCGTGAAAGCGGTTCCGTGGCGGCCAATGCCGCAGGGCCGCTGCCCGCGGCGAAACCCCAGCGCGTAGGCGACATCCGCGAAAGCGAACACCGCCGCATAGACGTGGGCAACGGCGAGGTGAACCGTGTGCTGGGCGGCGGGATGGTGCCGGGGTCGCTGATCCTCGTGGGCGGGGAGCCGGGCATCGGCAAGTCGACCCTCTCGCTGCAGATCGCACTGGCGGCGAACGGGCTGAAAACGCTCTATGTCTCGGGCGAGGAGTCGGCCGAGCAGATCAAGATGCGCGCGGGGAGGATCGGAATCGGCAACGACGAATGCCTGATCTATCCCGAGACGCTGCTCGAAAATATCGTCAGGCAGATCGGCGAACACAGGCCCGACCTGGTGGTGATCGACTCGATACAGACCATCTATACCGACCTGCTGGACTCGTCGGCGGGAAGCGTGTCGCAGATACGCGAATGCGCCGCGACGCTGCTCAAGTATGCCAAGTCGACCGGGACGTCGATCTTCATCATCGGCCACATCACCAAGGACGGAAGCATCGCCGGGCCCAAGATCCTGGAACACATCGTCGACGTCGTCCTGCAATTCGAAGGCGACAGCAACAATATCTACCGCATCCTGCGCGGCATAAAGAACCGTTTCGGCGCGACGTTCGAAATCGGGGTGTTCGAGATGCTGGACAGCGGCCTGCGGAGCGTGGACAACCCGTCCGAGATCCTGCTGACGCACTACGAGGAGCCGCTGAGCGGCATCGCCGTGGGCGCTTCGGCCGACGGCGTGCGCCCCTACCTGATCGAGGTGCAGGCACTGGTGAGCGGCGCGGCATACGGTACGCCCCAGCGTTCGACGACGGGCTACGACACCAAGCGCATGAACATGCTGCTGGCCGTGCTGGAAAAACGCGTGGGAATGAAGATGTTCCAGAAGGACGTCTTCCTGAATTTCGCCGGCGGGTTCAAGGTCGCCGACCCGGGATTAGACCTGGCAGTGGTCGCGGCGGTGATCTCGTCGTACTACGACCGCCCCGTCGCCGAGGGGGTCTGCTGCGCGGGCGAAATCGGGCTTTCGGGCGAAGTGCGCCCGGCGCCCCGCACCGAGCAGCGCATCAGCGAGGCCGCGCGCCTGGGATTCAAACGCATCGTCGTATCGGGGTATCTGGGCAAGGGCGCCAAACGCCCCAAGGGGATCGAGGTCGTGACGATAAACAGCGTAGACCAACTGCCACGGGCGCTTTTTGTGGAATAGATTTTGCTCTTACACCCGTAAAAAGGAGTAAGAGATGCAAAAACGAATAGTCGTTCTCGGCGGGGTGGGTTTTATCGGCACGCACCTCTGCCTGCGCCTTCTGGAGGAAGGGCACGAGGTTTTCTGCGTCGATATCCGCGATGCGGTCAACTCGCCCCTGCTGCGGGGCGTATTGCAGCACCCCCTGTTCCGGTATGTACACCACAATATCATCAACGGGTTCAGTATCCGCTGCGACGAGATATACAACCTCGCGTCGCCGTCGCGCGTGCGCTACAACAAGGCGCTCCCGGTGGAGACGCTCCGCGTGAGCGTGCTGGGCGCCATAAACGCGCTCGACACAGCACGCACCGAACATGCGCGGGTGGTCTTCGCCTCGGCGGGAAACATCTACGGCATCGGGCAGCGCGACCCGGCGAGCGAACCGGGCAACTGCTGCTCGACGCACTACATCCTCTGCGAAGGCAAGCGCGCCGCCGAGGCACTGCACAGGGCATACCACAGCGAATACGACGTCGACACGCGCATTGCCCGCATATTCAACACCTACGGCAGCGGCGCCGACCCGATGGATCAGCGCGTGGTGATAAAGATGGTCGTGGCGGCCTTGCAGAACCGCGACATCGTCGTCAACGGCAGCGGGGAGCAGCTACGCACGTTCTGCTGGGTCGAAGACCTCGTGGAGGGGCTCGTCAGGCTGATGGAAGCACCGCCGTCGGCCGGGGCGGTGCGCACGGTGAACCTGGGCAGCAACCATGAAATCGCCATCCGGGCGCTGGCGGAGAAGATCGTGGCCCTGACGGGAAGCCGCTCGCGGATCGTGCACACGGCGGCACGGGCCGACGACGCAAGGCGGCGCACGCCCGACATCTCGGCAGCACGCAGGGAGCTGGGCTGGGTGCCCCGTACACCGCTCGCGGAAGGGCTGCGCCGCACGATCAGCTATGCGGAAAAGGAGTTGGCGGACAAGGCCTACGCCGGGGTCACATGGGCAGAGATGAACTGAAAAAGAAGATAGAATGACAACTACGGATTTTGATAAGATCATCTGGCGGGACGCGCTGACGTTCGTGGACTTTTTCGCCACATGGTGCGGGCCATGCCAGATGATGCACCCCGCCATCGACAAGTTCCAGCGGGAGATGAACGGCCGCGTGGATGTATACAAGGTGGATATCGACGACCGCGGAATGCTGGACGCAGTGCACCGCTACAACATCATGTCGGTGCCGACGCTCATGTTCTTCCGCCGCGGCGAAGTGCTGTGGCGCGAGAGCGGCCGCGTGGGTTACGACCATCTGGTAAACGTGCTGCGGGAGCTGGAAAAGCGCGAACAAGTGGCACAGCGATGAACTCCCGCGCGAAACAAACAATGCATGAAAGGGAGGCCTATGCCTCCAGACGCCAGGCGAGCTCCTCGTGGACGTAGTCTTCGGCAGGGAGCTTACCCAGAGAACCGGCTGCGCGGAGTACCGCCTGCCGGTTCTCCTCGTTTTGCGCCGCGACGGCCGCGAGCAGCGCCACCGCACCCTGAGCCGTAAGGCGGGCGGCGGGGACGGGATGCTGCGCCAGAGGCCGGGAGGAAACCTGCTGCCCGGCAGCACACGGGGAGGCGACATGCGGGTCTGCGGCCGGAGAAGCGCCTGGGGCGGCTGAGGCAATTGCAGCGGAAGGGGTGTCGCCAACGGAAGAATCGCCGAAAGCAGGCGTGGTAACTTCCGGAGAAGAGGCCTCCGTAACAGAAGCATCAGAGACAAAGGCACTCGGTGCAACAGAGGTATCCGCAGCGGCGGAAATTGCGGCGGCGGTCGCCTCGGTCGTCGCTTCGGCCGGCGTTTCGACCGTCGCCTCGGCCGTTGCATTGCGGTGCACGGCTTCGACGGCCGGTGCAACCCATGAGGCCGTAAGGCGGGGACTGCGCGCGGCGGCGAGCAGGGCGGCATACTGCAACAACGCATCGGGCGAGGCGATCCACGCCGAGAACAGCGCGGGGAACGCCTCGGCTCGGCTCAGCAGGGCAAAAGCGGCTTCCTCGGCGATTTCGGAATTGACGATGCCTGCGGCCCATGCGGGGAACTCCTCCGGCGTAAGGCACGCCGGACATGCAATATGCAGCGCCGCAAGGCGCAGTTCGCGGACATCCTGCCGGTAGAGGTAACGGGCGAAACCGTGGTCGGGCGCCTCCGCACGCGCTATCCGGCGCAATGTGGGCAGGCTCACCCCGTAATTCAGTCCGTAAGGCGTGCCGTAATAGCGCATCGAATCGGCTACGGCACCGTTACGCTCGCGGCGCAACTCCCTGAGCAGCGCCAACATACGCGACGTATAATCCATCGGTAAAAGCTATTTGCGACGGGGAAGCGCGACGTTGATCGTGCGGCCGAACTCGAACAGGGGAAGCACCGCGCGGGCATACTCGCGGCCGCCTGCGATGACCGTGCAGACCGATGGGTCGGCCACACGGCAGGCCACGGTATTGGACTCCTTGGCCGAAGCCTCGACGGCGGTAGCCGTATTGCCCGAGGGTTCGATCTGCAGCAGCACCATGTCGCCCGAAAGGTCGCTCTCGGGGAGCAGCCCGGCGGCGGCACTGAAACGGCAGACGATATACTGCTTCTTGTCGGATTGCGGATAGACCACATAGCGGCGGGTCTCGGTGGTGACGACACGCTTGCCCAGGAAGAGCTCCAGATAGCTCTGTTCGAGGCGTTCGATCTCGGCCAGGGCGGCTTTCAGCCCTTCGCCGAAGACATTTTCGCCGGCTTCGCCCGTGATGAGCTCGATACGGTGCCTGCGAAGCGAAAAGATCGTGTTGGCGGCTTCGCGGGCGGCGTCCTCCAACGCCAACACCGCCATGTCGTTCTTGTCGGCCTGGAGGCGCGAAAATTCGTCCTCGGACGTGGCATGGGACATCACCGTGCGCGAAGGCTGGGCCGGGGCGGGCGCGTCGAGGCACGCCTTGGGGTCGAGCAGGGCGACCGAAGCCCCGGTAACAGCCCAGGATATCTTGTCGGTCAGCGGGGCGCGGACGCCGAGGAATTTCTGCGCATAGCGCGCATAGGGGCCGCTGAGGGTCACGTCGCGCTCGGCCGTGACGTCGACAGCCAGTACCGTGCGGGGCTGCGACACGACGATGCCGCCCGATGTCTCGTCGGCCCCTTGCAGGGCTATGTATGGGTTTTGCGCCGCGGCGCCGCCGCATACGAGGAGGGCGAGCGCCAGAAGTCTGAGTTTCATGGGTTCGAATTTTTTAATCGCTAACGCAAATGTAACTTATTTTGCCGTGCTATCAAAATTTCAGGTAAAAATCGCGCGTCAGGGCGCGGTATTCGGGGGTATACTGCTCGTGCACACCCGTGCCGATAACCAGCTCGGTGCGATCGGGGGCCGGGGCGGAAGGCACAGAAAAGAGGGGGACGGCATCCGACAGGGCCGCCGGGTCATCGGAACGAAGGCCGGAACCCGCGGCGGAAAAACCAGAGGGAGGCGAAGCGGCGGCGGGCGGAAAAACGTCGCCGGAAGGCGTACGGACGAATTCGAGCAGTACCCGTTTGGCCGCGCGGCGGGGCGTCGTGCGCACGTCGGTACGGCGCACCGGGAGCAACACGTTCCGGCAGATGCCGATGAAACGGACGGCCTCGTCCGCAGGCAAGACCACGGCGAAGTGCCCGTCGTCGGAAAGCAGACGCACGACGGCGTCGCGCAGGTCGCCGAACGGCAGCCGCACGGCATGGCGGGCCGTAGTACGCCCCGCGTCGGGACAGGTGAGCGAACCGACAAAGAACGGCGGGTTGGAGACGACCAGATCGAACCGCTCCTGAGGCGCGAACTCCTGGACGGGGCATTGCACGAACGCTACCCTGCCGCCCCACGGCGAGGCATCGGCATTCTCGCGCGCCTGCGAAATGTCTTCCACGTCGACACCCGTGATCCGGGCCCCGGGGACACGTTGTGCCATCATCAGTGCGATAAGCCCCGTACCGGTACCGATATCGAGGATGCGCCTGTCCGACGGACGCACCGAGACCCAGGCGCCCAGCAGCACGCCGTCCGTCCCGACCTTCATCGGGCAGCGATCCTGGCGTATGGCGAATTGTTTGAAGCGGAACATCGTCTCTATGCTTTGAGGTAACCGTCGATACCCGCTCCGAAGAGCGAGAAATCGTAACGCACAGGGTCGGCGGGATCGAACATGCGGAGCGAAGCGGTGGTCTGCTCGACGGCACGCCAGTCGTTCTGGCGGCGTGTGAGCAGCCCCAGCGCACGGGACATATTGCCTGTATGGACGTCGAGCGGGATATAGAGCGCCGACATCGGGATGCGCGTCCACTCGCCGAAATCCACACCCCGCCCGTCGCTGCGCACCATCCAGCGCAGGTACATGCAGAGCCGTTTGCAGGCGGCGCCCTTCTCGATGGACGAAAGATGTTTTTCGCAACGCGGGGCATGGCCGCAGCTGAAAAACTCGCGCCGGAATTCGGCAAAGACCGCCGGGATGCTCCGCGTCGCCTCGTAACGGGTCTCGAAGAAATTCCCGATGCCGCCGTGAAGCTCCTCCATACGGCGCAGTGCCAGCACGAAGTCACGCAGGTCGCCGCCGTTGAACGTGCGGTGGGCATAGGACGAAAGCGATGCCAGCTCCTTCTCCGAGGCGTTACGCACGAAATCCGCCGGAGCGTCGTCCATGCAGCGCATCATCCGGTGGCCGTTCGCCACGATCGCCTTGCGGTTGCCCCAGGCGATCGTGGCGGCGAAAAATCCCGCGATCTCCCGGTCGGCACGCCCCGCATAGCGGTGCGGCACCGAAATCGGGTCGCACTCGATAAACTCGGGACGGTTGTATTTGTCGTGGAGCCGTTCGAGCAGCTCCCTGAGTTCTGTATCCATAATACAACTGTATTTATGCAATGATCCGCAACCCCGAACGGCTACGAAAACAGCCCGAAGCAGCCCCGCCACGCCGGGAAAGCCGCCGGATACCGGAAGCGATGTCAGACGGCAGGGCACCCGGGGAACCCGTACGGCGCCGCGAACCGCCCACCGGGCGCAGCCTTACAGAATCCGGCCGTCGGACATCGTGATGCGGCGGTCGGCCATGGCGGCGAGGTGTTCGTCGTGGGTCACGATCACGATGGTCTGCCCCAGCCGGTCGCGCAGCTCGAAAAAAAGACGGTGTATCTCGTCGCGGTTGTGCGTATCGAGGTTGCCCGAGGGTTCGTCGGCCAGCAGCACGGCGGGGGAATTGATCAGGGCCCGGGCGATGGCCACGCGCTGCTGCTCGCCGCCGGAAAGCTGGCCGGGCTTATGGTCGCGGCGCCCGGCGAGACCCATCATTTCCAGCAGCTCCGCGGCGCGGCCTTCGACCTCCGCACGGGGGTGCTTGCCGATCAGTCCCGGGATGCAGACGTTCTCGAAGGCCGTGAACTCGGGCAGCAGGTGGTGGAACTGGAACACGAAACCGATGCGTCCGTTGCGGAATCGGGACAACGTCTTATCGCCCAGCGAAAAAACATCCTGCCCGTCGATTTCGACCCGTCCGCCGTCGGGCCGCGAAAGCGTACCCACGATCTGCAACAGCGTGGTCTTGCCGGCGCCGCTGGCACCGACGATCGAAACGACCTCGCCCCGGGCGACGTCGAGAGAAACGCCTTTCAGCACTTCGAGGTCGCCGAAGCGCTTGTGTATATCGGTAACTTTAATCATCGGTCGTTTTTTTATCCAGTTTGTATTTCGCTTCGATCGCCCGTATCGACCGATCGACGTCCGCCAACAATCCTTCGATATATCCCTCCGGGAAATAATAGGGCGCTGTCAGCATGAATTCGGCAAAACACGGCACGGAGAAAATACACTCCCACCGCTCGTACATGTCCCCGGTATAGAAACGCTCCCGCTGTTTCTCGCTGAAGTCCTTGGACATGTCGTTCTGGGCAGTGAGTTTTAACTGGTAGTACATCGAGATATTCTCCTCCAAATCGGCCAGCACGGCGTATCCCTGCGTGACGGCCAGCAGGAAGTCCTTGTCGGACACCGAGGACATCAGGCCGGAATTCTTCAGCACCTCGAAAGCATCCCTGCGCGGATGGAAGAAATGGATCCGCCCGTAAACCGGATCGAAAGAGGCCAGCGTATCGGACGGTATCCGTTTCAGGTCGCGGCGGTTGTCCGTCAAGCGCTTGCAGGCACGCATCTCCCATTGCTGATAGTCCCAGACCTGCATGAAATCCGCGCGGTTGGTTTCCAGTTCGGCATGTACCAGCAGCATTGTCGCACGCACCTCGCGCGCCACGCGCCAGCGTTCGATCAGACCCGAGCCGGCGAACGTAACGACGATGCCGATGATGACCACCGAGAGTTGCAGCGCATAGTCGCGCCATGTCCAGTTGAAAGCGGGCTTCCCGACCGCCGTCCCGTCCGCCGGACGGGAACTCCCGGAGCGGCCGTAATTCCCGCTACGGCTGTCTGCCGTGCGGAGGTTTTGGCGTTCACCGGATCGTCCGCCCCGGGACGCGGATTGCCTTGCGCCGCGGTGCTCGCCGCCCGGACACTCCCGCACCTCGGACTGCCTGCCCGGCCCGCTTTGCGTTTCGGCCTGCGGCTTGTTCTGCGGGCTATCATGCTGCTTGTCCCGCTGTGCGCCCTGCTGCGATCGGTTTTGCTGTCCGCCCTGCGGCCTTCCCCGTCGTCCGTCACGACGCCCGGCAGGTTTTTCCACCCCGTTTTCCGACACCTTTTCCGCAGGCTTCTCCGCCGGATTCCCCGTTATTTTTTCATTTGGCATATCTCTCCGCTGTTTTGTACGTATGCGTTGAAGATCCTCACCGTATCGACGGCTTCCCGCACGTCGTGGACGCGCAGGATCGCGGCGCCCTGGCGCAGGCACTCCCACCCCAGGGCTACGGTACCCGCAAGGGACTGGGCAGGGGTGACGCCGAGCACACGGTAGATCATCGACTTGCGCGAGAGCCCCGCCAGTACGGGATAGCCCAGCGCACAGAGGCGGTGAAGCCCGGCGAGCAGTTCATAATTCTGTTCCGTGGTCTTGGCGAAGCCGAAACCGGGGTCGAGGACGAGATGCTCGCGTGCGATCCCGGCGGCGAGCAACGCGGCAACCCTGGCCTCGAAATAGGCGACGACCTCGGCCGTGATGTCGCGTTTGTAGTCCGTGAGCGACTGCATGGTCTTAGGGTCGCCCTTCATGTGCATGGCGATGTAGGGCACCCCGTATTTCGCCGCGACGGCAGGCATGGCGGGGTCGAGTTCCCCGGCAGAAATGTCGTTGATGATCAGGGGGCCGAACCTTTCGATCGCCCGGGCAGCGACCTCGCTGCGGAACGTATCGACCGAAACGGCCATGCCGGGAGCCAGCCGCCGCACGGCCTCCACGCCCAGCTCCACGCGCCGCCACTCCTCCCCGGGGGATACTTCGTCCGCCCCGGGACGCGACGAGTAGCCGCCGACGTCGATGATCGACGCCCCTTCGGCTACGGCCTCGCGCACGCGGCGCTCGACATGCGGCGCATCGGGCATACGGCTGCCGGCGAAAAACGAGTCGGGGGTGACGTTCAGGATCGCCATCACCCGGGGCTGTGAGAAATCGAACAAGGGGTTATTTGCTGCCATGGCTGAAAATCCGGTCGAGTTTAACAACTGCGGGTTCGAGGTCTTCCTCGAAGATATTGACCACCACATAGTCTGCGCGGGCGCTCAGCGCATCATCGTCGAGCTGAGCGGCGATGCGGCGCACGACCTGGTCGGCCCCGCACCCGTCGCGGCGGCAGGTGCGCTCGATGCGCAGTTCGCGCGGCGCGAGGACGGCGACCGTCTTGTCGACACTGCCCTCGAGCCCGGCTTCGAACAGGATGGCGCTTTCGAGGATCACGTAGCTACCCTCCTGCCGCGCCGCCCAGGCATCGAAATCACGCATAACGACCGGATGCACCAATGCATTGAGGTCAGCCAGCGCCTGCGGGTCGGCAAAGACGATGCCCGCGAGGTAAGCCCGGTCGAGCTGCCCGTCGCGGAAAGTCCCCTCGCCGAAGCGACCGGCAAGCTGCCGCCGCAGCGCCCCATCCTCCTGCATCAGCCTTTTGGCCGCAGCGTCCGAATCGTAAACCGCAATGCCCTTCTGTGCAAAAAGGCGGCAGACAGTGCTCTTGCCGCTGCCGATGCCGCCCGTAACTCCTACTTTCATCATTCCTGTCCGTCGGGAAAATCTATCTCGGGAACCGCGTCGATAGAGGTTATCTTAATATCGCTGAATTTCACGGAAATCGCATTCTGCAACGACTGCGGATCGATGATGATCCGCCCCTCGTGCCCCTCCTCGCGCGAGCGCTTGTACTTGAGCGCCGAGAGCGGGATGCGCAGCGTCTTGTTCATGTAGACCTGGTAACCGAACAGGTTGGTACCGACCCCCTCGACGGTACACGTCACATCGAAAACCTGCCCGTCGACATCCACACGCACCTTCTGTTCGGTGGTGTAGATATAACTCAGTTTGGCGATATACCACAGGATGAACGACGCCATGAGCAGCGCCAAAAAGACCGGCGAGACATAGCGGTGCATCCACTTCAGCAAACTATCTATTGCACGTTGGAGTTCCATGACGCAAAGTTAAAAATAAAATGGACTGCACCAACCGTGCAATCCATTTTATTTACGTATAAGAAATAGGTGTATTACTCCTTGTCGATCTTGGCACGCTTGGCCATCAGGTCGTAAGCGACCGGCGTAGCGATGAAAATCGTAGCCACAGTACCCACGATGACGCCGACCGTCAGGGCGAAGATGAAGCCGCGGATGGTCTCGCCGCCGAAGAAGAAGATGGCGAGCAGCGTCACGAGCGTCGTACCCGAGGTGTTGATCGTACGCGACAGCGTCGAGTTGATGGCGTTGTTCACGTTATCCTTGAGATTGCGCTTGGGATAGAGGCCCAGGTACTCGCGGATACGGTCGAAGACGACCACCGTATCGTTGATGGCATAGCCGATGATCGTAAGGATCGCGGCGATGAACGCCTGGTTGACCTCCAGGTTGAAGGGCACGAAACCGTAGAGCATCGAGAAGAGGCCGATGATGAACAGCGCGTTGACGGCCAGTGCGAGCGTGGCGCCCGATGCCCACTGCCAGCGCTTGAAGCGGAACGTGATGTAGAGGCCGATGGCGATGAGCGAGAACAACACCGAGTAGATGGCGTTCCAGGTCATGTCCTTGGCGATCGAAGGGCCGATCTTGTCGGCAGTGAGGATACCGTTGACGTCGGTCTGGGTATTACGGAACTGCTCGAAGGAGATGTCGTACGAATAGAGCGGCTTCAGGGCATCGAAGATGATCTGCTCCACTTCGGCGGTAGCCTCGTCCGACGTGTCGTCGTAGCGGTACTGCGTCACGATGCGCATCTGGTTCTCGTTGCCGTACTGCTTCACCTCGAAGCTGATCGCCGAAGCGTCGGCACCGGCGTGCTGCGAGAACGCCTCGCCAAGGTTCTGGCGCACCTCCTCGGCCGAAACGGCCTTGTCGAAGCGGATCACATAGGCACGGCCGCCGGTGAACTCGGCACCGAGGTTCAGGCCGCGGGCCACGAACGAGATGCACGAAAGGGCGATCAGCACCACGGCGATCGTATAACCCACCTTGCGCACGCGGATGAAATCGAAATGCGTGTTGTTCAGGAAGTTCTCCGACCACTTGCGCGAGAAGGAGATATGTCCCCACCTGGCGACGATCCACTCGATCAGCAGGCGCGTAATGAACACGGCGCTGAAGAACGAAGTGATGATACCGATGATAAGGGTCGTGGCGAAGCCCTGTACGGGGCCGTTACCGAAGATGAAGAGCACGATACCGGTGATGATGGTCGTCAGGTTACCGTCGATGATGGCCGAGTAGGCTTTCGAGAAACCGTCCTTGATGGCCAGCGAGAGCCCCTTGCCGCCGCGCAGCTCCTCCTTGATACGTTCGTAGATGATGACGTTGGCATCGACGGCCATACCCATCGTCAGGACGATACCCGCGATACCCGGCAGCGTCAACACGGCGCCGAACGACACCAAGACGCCCATCAGC
>NZ_FR893426.1:22793-26059 GCF_000435435.1 Alistipes sp. CAG:29
GGGGAAGACGTTGGTCAGCAGGGCGACGTCGGACATCCAGCCTGCGGTCTTGTAGAACAGGCCCATGTAGAGCAGCACGAGGATGAAGGCGATCACGAACGAGAGCATACCCGCGTTGATCGACTCCTGACCCAGCGAGGGGCCCACGACGGTATCCTGGATGATCTTGGCCGGAGCGGGAACCTTACCCGAGTTGAGTACGTTGGCAAGGTCTTTCGCCTCCTGAATCGTGAAGTCGCCCGTGATCTGCGAGGAACCCTTGTCGATCTTGGTGTTCACGCGGGGTGCGGAATATACGTACCCGTCGAGGACGATGGCGATGCATTTGCCGATGTTCTCGCCCGTCAGGCGCGCCCACTCCTGCGTACCCTCGCCGTTCATGGTCATCGACACCTCGGCCGTAGCGCCGCGCTGGGCGTACTGCTCGGTGGCGCTCGTCACGACCGACCCGTCCAGCGGAGCCTTGCCGTCGGGCGTGGAAACCTTGATGGCATAGAGGTAGTAGCGGCCGTCGATCTTATCGTCGCCCTTGACACCCCACTTGAAGTCGATGTCGGCCGGGAAGAGCTCGCGCACCGCGGGGTTCGCCAGGTATTCGTTGACGGCGGCCATGTCGGCCTTATAGGCGGCACCGATGGCGGCACCACCCGCCTCATTCGGGTCGAGCACGGCCAGCAGCGGGTTCTGCGTACGGTCGTAGCGGCCTGCGTCCACCTGCCCGGCAGCGGCAACGGAATCGGCGCCGATCTCGGCGATCAGGCCTGCGGCGTCGCCGGAAGCGGTCTGCTCACCGACGGCCTCGGCTTCGGCCGATGCGGTCTCGGGCTGCGTGGCGGCAGGAAGCTCGGCCAACTCGGCCTTGATGAGCTTATCGGCGGCAGCCAGTGCGGGAAGCACCTCGCGGGCATCGTAGGTCAGCCAGAATTCGAGCGACGCGGTACCCTGCAACAGGTCGCGCACACGCTGCGGCTCCTTCACGCCCGGCAGCTCGACCAGGATGCGGTGCGAGTTGGGCAGACGCATGATGTTGGGCTGCGTAACGCCGAAATGGTCGATACGGCTGCGCAGGACGTTGAACGAAGCGGCGATGGCGGCATCGGTTTCCTTCTTGAGGATTTTCTCGACGTCGGCATCGGAACTTTCGAGCGTGATGTCCTTGCGGTCGGGGCTGACAAAGATCGCAGCCAGCGAACCGCCGTTCGAAAGGCGCTGGTAGGCCTTCACGAAGTCGGAAATATAGTCTTTCGAGGTGCCGTCCTTCAGGGCCGCGTTGGCCTCGGCGATGGCGCCGACGAAGGCGGGATCGTTCTGGCTGTCGCCGGCGAGCGCCTTGACGACATCCTCGACCTGCACCTCCAGCATGACGTTCATACCGCCCTTGAGATCGAGACCCAGGTTCAGTTCCTTCTCCTTGCACTCCTTGTAGGTGAACTTCTTGAACCCGAGGTTATAAACACCAAGATTCTGAACCGAATCGAGGTAATGCTGTTCGGCCTCGCCCTGCTGGTCGAGGGGGAACTGCGCGGCGTACTCCGACGCCTTCTTCTCTACGCTCCGCGTCTTGAACGTGAAGGAGAGCTGGTAAACACACGCAAGCGCCAAAAGGACTGCGAGTAATTTAATAGCACCTTTACTTTGCATTTGAGTTGAAAAATTTTGTTATTATCTGTTGTAATTATTGTCATTACGCATAATAGCACGCAAAGATAGGAAAAAAGAATTGAAAATCGGAAATAACGAATTAAGATTTGCGTCGGGAAGATAAAAAAACTGTAATTTTGAAGCCGTATGATAAAATATACGGAGTACAAGTACCACCTTGCGGCGCTCTTCAGCGTGGCAGTATGGGGAGCGACGTTCGTTTCGACGAAGGTGCTCATCGCCAATTCGCTGACCCCGGCGGAGATATTCCTGCTGCGGTTCGCCATGGCCTACATCTGCATCTGGCCCCTGTCCGGCAGGCGGTTGTGGGCATCGGGATGGCGTGACGAAATGACGCTGGCAGTAGCGGGGATCACGGGCGGCTCGCTCTATTTCCTGACCGAAAACATGGCGCTGGAATACGCCCCGGCGTCGAACGTCTCGCTGATCGTCTGCACGGCGCCCGTATGGACGGCCGTACTGCTGAGCCTGCTCTACCGCGGCGAACGGATGACGCGGCGGCAGGCCATGGGTTCTGCGCTGGCGTTCGCAGGCATGGTGCTGGTCGTCCTCAACGGACGCTTCGTGCTCCGGCTCTCACCCCGAGGCGACATGCTGGCATTGTCGGCGGCGCTGCTGTGGATGGTCTATTCGCTGGTCATCAAACGCATCGGCGGCCGCTACCCTGCCGTATTCATCACCCGCAAGGTATTCTTCTACGGGCTGCTGACCATCCTGCCGGTATTCGTTTTCCAGCCTTTTTCGATCACTTCAGAGGTGTTGGCCCGCCCCGCCGTGTGGGACAACCTGCTGTTCCTGGGGATCGTAGCCTCGATGCTCTGCTATGTCCTGTGGAACGCCGCGATGCACAGGCTGGGAGCCGTGCGCACGACCAACTACATCTATTTCAACCCGTTGGTGACGATCATCACGGCGGCGGCCTGCATCGGCGAGCGCATCACCCCCGCGGCACTGGCAGGCGCAGCACTGATCCTCTACGGCATGTGGCGGGCGGAACGGGGATAGGCAAAAAAAGGTGCGACCCGGAAAACCGGATCGCACCCCTGGGAATTTATAGGAAAGCCTTGCGGCTGAAGTGCCCCGAACACTTCGCGTATTACTTCACCTCTTCGAACTCAACGTCCTCGGGCTGAGAGCTGTCGCCGCCATTCGACGCGCCGCCGGCATTGGCCTGCGACTGCGACTGGCCGGCATCGGCCCCGGGCTGTGCGCCCTGCGCCTGCTGCTGTGCGTAGATGTCCTGCGATGCAGCCTGCCATGCGGCGTTCAGCTCGGCGATGGCCGTGTCGATGGCCGCCACGTCGGCGTTCTTGTGTGCCTCCTTCAGCTTGGCCAGCGCGCCCTCGATCGCGGACTTCTTGTCTGCGGGGAGCTTGTCGCCATACTCCTTGAGCTGCTTCTCCGTGGCAAAGATGTTCGAGTCGGCGGCGTTGATCTTGTCGATACGCTCCTTCTCCTCCTTGTCCTTGGCCTCGTTGGCCTTGGCCTCGTCGCGCATACGCTGGATCTCCTGCTCGGTAAGGCCCGAAGAAGCCTCGATACGGATCTTCTGCTCCTTGCCCGTGCCCTTGTCCTTGGCCGAGACGTTCAGAATACCGTTGGCG
>NZ_FR893426.1:26134-33685 GCF_000435435.1 Alistipes sp. CAG:29
AATGCCGTCCAGGTGGAAGCGGCCGATCGACTTGTTGTCGCGGGCCAGCGGACGTTCGCCCTGGCAGACGTTGATCTCGACCGAAGGCTGGTTATCTGCAGCCGTGGAGAAAGTCTCCGACTTGCGGGTCGGGATCGTGGTGTTGGCGTCGATGAGCTTGGTCATCACACCGCCCAGGGTCTCGATACCCAGCGACAGCGGCGTAACGTCGAGCAGCAGCACGTCCTTCACCTCGCCCGTGAGCACACCGCCCTGGATCGCGGCGCCTACGGCCACCACTTCGTCGGGGTTCACGCTCTTGTTGGGCGTGCGGCCGAAGAACTCCTCGACGATCTTCTGGATCGCGGGGATACGGGTCGAACCGCCGACGAGGATCACCTCGTTGATCTGCGAAGCGTCGAGGCCCGCGTCGCGCAAAGCAAGTTTGCAGGGCTCGATGGTCTTGCGGATCAGGTGGTCGCACAGCTGCTCGAACTTGGCACGCGTGAGCGACATAACGAGGTGCTGCGGAATGCCGTTGACGGGCATGATGTACGGCAGGTTGATCTCCGTGGAGGTCGAGGACGAAAGTTCGATCTTCGCCTTCTCGGCAGCTTCCTTCAGACGCTGCAAGGCCATCGGATCCTGGCGCAGGTCGATCTGGTGCTCGGCCTTGAACGCCTCGGCCATGTAGTCGATCAGCACGTGGTCGAAGTCGTCGCCGCCCAGGTGGGTATCGCCGTTGGTCGACTTCACTTCGAAGACGCCGTCGCCCAGCTCGAGGATCGAAATATCGAACGTACCGCCGCCGAGGTCATACACGGCGATCTTCATATCGCTGCTCTTCTTGTCCATACCGTAGGCCAGTGCGGCTGCGGTAGGCTCGTTGATGATACGGCGCACCTTCAGCCCGGCGATCTCGCCAGCCTCCTTCGTAGCCTGGCGCTGCGAGTCGGAGAAATAGGCGGGAACCGTGATGACGGCTTCCGTAACCTCCTGTCCGAGGTAGTCTTCGGCCGTTTTCTTCATCTTCTGCAGGATGATGGCCGAAATCTCCTGCGGCGTATACTGGCGGCCGTCGATGTCGACGCGCGGGGTGTTGTTGTCACCCTTGACGATCGAATAGGGGGCACGCTCTATATCGGCCGTAACCTGATCGTAGCGCTCGCCCATGAAACGCTTGATCGAAAAGACCGTACGCTTGGGGTTGGTGATGGCCTGACGCTTAGCCGGGTCACCCACCTTACGCTCGCCGTCCGCCGTGAAAGCCACCACAGACGGGGTCGTGCGGTGTCCCTCGGAGTTGGGAATAACCACGGGCTCGTTGCCCTCCATCACTGCTACGCAGGAGTTCGTAGTACCTAAGTCAATACCAATAATTTTTGCCATAATCGTATATAAGTTTAATGATATTTTTTACGTTGCCCTGTGCCCCGCCCCTTCGCCCTGCGGTTCCGGTGGCCGGTCACGCCAGTAGATCGAACAAAGGTTGTACCAAACGGCAATCCCTGCCAAATTGTCAGCATAATGACAGAATTTCCCCGTACGACCGTCCCGGCAACTGCGCCCAGGGTGTTATTTTGGCAGAAAGGCCGGGGAGGAACGGGAGGTGCAAAGCAGGAAGGCAAGCAACCGGGCAGCGGACGAAGGCATACGGCAGCGACACGGGCAATCAGCAGGGGCGTCGGACAAGGACGGGGAAAGGAACAGCCGGGAAAAGAAGGGCAGTCGGGGAAAGAAAGGGTTGCCGGAAAAACAAGGGGCGCCGGAAAAACAAGGGGCGCCGGAAAATAGAGCGAAAAAAACAGGCCTGCGTTTTCGCAGGCCCTACGACCCGGCCCGAAGGCCGGACTAACTCTTAACAACTATTTGTTCTGGTCGCCAAGGATACGCATTGCAACATCGAGGATCGTCGTGTCGTCCAGTGTAACGACTCCACCGTCCGGGCCCGGTTCGAAATGAACCCCCACGCACTCCTTAGCCTCGTGCTTGCCCCCGAAATAATTGCGGACGGTTTCTACGTCGAGTCCCAGTTCATCTGCAATGCGTTGCGAGCTGCCGCTGGGCAACCTGTCCTTGATACGGCGCAACTCGTTAAATGTGATAATCATATCCGTTGAATTTTAAGTTGAAGTTCTGCATCACTAAGTTAATACAATTTTGCGGAACTGCAAAATTTCTGCCTTAAAAAGTGAAATAAAAACGTAACAAGAACGGAACATAAATAAAACCGCCCCTTCTATTGCGAAAGGACGGTTTTTCCACACCGGGCAGCGAAGCCGGATCAATCTTCCGGTTCGATGTAAAGCTGGAAAATAAGGGGCGTGAACGACGGGATCTCGGTGGTGATGGTCGTCACGGTGGTACCCGTGCTGGAACTGTCGTAGCCGTAGCCGTACATGCTGTCGTAGTAACCGCCGTAGTAGTTGCCGTAATAGCCGCCGTAGTACCCCCCGTAGTAGCCGCCGCTGCCGTAGTAGCTATTGGCGTAATTGAGGTAGTTGAGATAATCGAGGTAACTCGACGAATAACCGCTCGACCCCGAAGTGGACGAACTCGACGAGCCGCTCTTGCCCGACGAACCGTAGGCGTTGGTCGACGTGGTGATGAGCTCCGCCCACTGACCGAACTTGAGGTTGGGAATGGTATAGTAGAACGCCTGGATCATCCCGCCGCTCGACGGGGTGTAGTCGAGCGCCGTGCCCTTTTGCGCGACCTCGCCGTAGATGATCTTCTTCACCTCGTCGATGTTCGTGTCGAAGATGAACCCGTCGAGGAAACGGCCGATATACCAGATTTTGGCCGTACCGTCGAGCGTCACCGAGTCGGCTTCGAGCGCCTTGACCCCCTCGTACTTCTGGTAATCGTCGCCCTCGCCGTGGAAACGCTTTTTGAGCGCCTCGGCGATCTGCATGTCGATGTCCCTGACCGAAGCCTCGCTGACATAGGGCTCGTAGCCTACGTGGTAGGGCGCAGGGAAGGAGAGCTGATCCCGGGGCTCGGCCGGGTTGTAGCGCACGTTGACGTAGACCTGGGGGATCGAGTCGCAGGCGCTGACCCAGCGCTTGGACGTCTCGTTGTAGGGGTGTTCGGGATCCTCGGGGTCTTCCGGCACCTCCGTGGCGGGCGTGTCGTCGTCGCCCTTGCTGTAAATCTGCAGGCCGCCGTTCAGTTCGCAGAAATCATCCACATCGGTACCCTCGCGTTCGAGCGGGTTGCTGACCGTGTCGCGGATCTCCATGGTCACGATGAACGGACGTTTGGAACTGAGCGAATAACCTTCCTGCCCCTCATATCCGCCCGTACCCTCGACGCCGTTGCCGACCACCGACGAAGGCATGTAGAGCCGGATTTTCGAGCCGTAGCGCAGCGTCACCTCGGGGGAGGTGATGCCCAGCCGGTCTTTGTTATTCCGGAAATAAGTATCGCCGAGCGTCAGCGTACGGCGCATGGCCAGCCACGTCCCTTCCATCAGTCCTGAGTTTTCCGAGCCGCAGTAGCGGTAGAAAGGCACATAGTGGGTATACTTGGAGAAAGACCCGGCCAGCACGGCATCGTCGGCATTGCGCGTGAGGATGATGTTGCCGCTCAAATCGCGCCCCGAAAAATCGAAAGACACCCAGATGTCCTCGGTGTTGATCGGATCGGACGCAAGGTCGCCCGCATCGAGCAGGTCGACATAGTACAGCCCTTCGGACTGGAGGTTCTCCACCAGGTCACTGCGGTGCTGGGTCATCCATGCCTCGAGCGCCTGGTTCTCGAATTTGTCGTAAGATTCCGTTTCGTCTTTCGCGCAGGACGTCAGCACCAGAAGGCCGGCGAGCGGCACGTACAGAAAACGAGCGATAAATTTCATATATTCGGTTTGTATTTTACTCAACTTTTAATTCGCCGGTTCCACAGGGGCGTCCGCGTCGACCGGATCCACTGCGTCCACCGTAAAAAACCAGGCTATGGGACTCTCATTCGGGATAAGGCCGAAATAATCGTCGCCATAGGCCATATTGTATGTCATATACACCTCGACGGCATCGCCCTCGCGGCAACCAAGTAACGCATCGGCCAGCCCTTTTATTATGTCAGGGTGCCGCATATCCACCGTCAGCGGCTCGAACTTCCACCACTCGGTATTGAGCCCCCGCCCTTCCAGAAAACTTTTCAGGGCGGCATCGTTCGTATAATAAGGTACGGTCCAGTTATTTTCCGAACCCGTCGTCACGATATTCGCATAGGTGAAGACATAGGCGCGGAAGGTAATCTTCACGGTCGAGGTCGGGGTTACCTCCGGCCAGTTGACCCGGTCGGGATTGTAGATATCGGTAATGTAGCGGTATACGGCATCGCCTGAAACCGTGTAGTAGGGCTGGTTGCTGCCCTCCTCCAGGTTCTCCTCGGCGACGAGCCGGGGGGCGTGCGTCCCGGTCAGGAAAGAGACTATCTTCTCCTTCTGCGCGGGCTGGATGTCTTCGTCGTCGGAACAGCCGGCCAGCGACACGAGCGCAGCGGATAGGCATATGATCAATAGTCTTTTCATCGTCGTATTATCGTGCAAATTTACAAAAACAATCCGATTTCAAAGCATGAAACGTAAAAAAAGCCCCGGTTAGCGTGCCGGGGACAAAAAAAAGACGGCTTCAGCCGTCATAAATCTCTTTCTGCAATCAGCGGTAATAGTCTTTCCGCGGGTTTTTAAGCCGCTGGAGCCGCCGTTGCTTCAGTACATAGATCCCTATTGCGACGGCGACGGCACCACAAACGATGCAGAGCAAGAGGATAATAAATCCAAGTGGGAGCGCCTCTTCCATTTAGCAAGCAAGTTTAACAAATATTACGGCGTATAAAAATACGATGCCGCAAATGTATAGCAAATAATCTGCCCTGCCAAATTGTGGGGGGGGGATTTTTTACACTTTTATTGATAAAAAAGCTTTTTCATAGGATTTTTAAGGCCATTCGCACCAAATCCTCGACCGAAACGGCCGGATTATCACGCATGATGCCGCGCAACGCCTTCTCGGCCGGAGCCTTAGCGAATCCCAGCATGACCAGCGCCGAAAGCGCCTCGTCAAGCGCCTCCCCGCCTGCGGACGGGATCGCCTGAGTATCGCCCTCGGCCAGTCCGGTGAGCTTGCCGCTCAGTTCGACGATGATTTTCTGGGCGGTTTTCAGCCCCAGACCCTTGACGTTTTTGAGCAGTACGGCATTGCCCGAGGTGATGATCCCCTGCAACTCGCGCGGCGAATAGGTCGAAAGAATCATACGCGCCGTATTGCCCCCCACGCCCGAAACGCTGATCAGATGGCGGAAGAATTCGCGTTCGACTTTCGTCGCGAAACCATACAGGATCTGGGCGTCTTCACGCACGATGTAGTGCACGTACAGACGGGCGTTTTGCGCATGTTCGACGGCCGAAAATGTTTCGAGCGAGATATGGAGGTAGTAACCGACACCTCCGGCGTCGATGACCGCATATGCCGGGGTCGCCTCGGCGACCGTTCCGCTGATGTATTCGTACATGAAATTCAAAATTTACAAGGCGTGGGGCAAAAATAAAGATTTTTTTTTACCTTTGTGATTCAAAAGCCGAATATTTAACTAAAACAGATAAAAAACGACATGAAAAAAATGCTTTTTACGGCGCTCGTTGCGGCTTGCGCCATGACAGCCTGCGGTACGAAGACCACCGAGACGGCCGCCGAGGAGGAGGTTGCCCGCGAAGTCGGATCAAGCGATATCGCTTATGTGCAGGTTGAAGCCGTACTGGCACAATGCGACCTTTTCCTGAATGAAGGCGCAGCCCTGCAGGAAAAGACCCAGAAAGCACAGAAAAGCTGGGCCCAGAAAGAGCAGAACCTGCAGGCCGAAGCCGCCCAGCTGCAGAAAAAATACCAGAAAGGGCTGATTACCACCAACGATGCACAGGCCCAGCAGCAGAGCATCGAAAAGCGTGTGGCTTCGTACCAGAGTTCCGCACAGAAAGAGGCCCAGGCGCTCGACGAAGAGAACTACGTGTTCACCAACCGTGCGCAGGATCTGTTGCACCGCGCCGTGCAGGAGATCAACGGCGACAAGAAATACAAGCTCATCATCAACGCCACGGCACTGATCGACGCCGATTCGACGCTCAACATCACGCCCGCCGTGCTTGCGAAGGTCAACGAGCTCTACGCAGCGGACAAGAAAGCCGTCAAGAAATAAGGGAGTGTGCGTTGCCCTCCCCGCCGAGCCGTCCCGATCCGGGGCGGCTTTTTTTTCGGGCGGCAGAGCAGGCAACATGCTGCGACGGGCGACGGCAGGCACACCAGGTAACGGGCGGTAGTACGCAGGCGGCGGGCAACCGGGAGACATAATCGGAGCGCAAAAGCGGAATGTCCGTAATTTTTTATACATTTGCAGGCAAACTAACAGCAACACACAAGCAATGGGTTTCGTTCCGTTCACATTCGTCGATTTCATAGACATCATCCTGGTCGCCGTGATCATGTACTGGATCTACCGCATGACCAAAGGTACCAACGCGCCCTATATCCTCTCGGGGATCATCGCCATCTACCTGCTGTGGGTGGTGGTGCGGACGCTCAACATGGAACTGCTGTCGACGATACTCGGACAGCTGATCTCGGTCGGGGCCATTGCGCTGATCATCGTATTCCAGCCCGAACTGCGGCGGTTTCTGCAGGTGATCGGGATGCGCCAGAAGCACTTCAACTTCATCACCCGCATCTTCTCGACGGGCGACGACACGGTGCAGACCAACGTCGTGCCGATCGTCACGGCCTGCCGCGAAATGTCGGAAACGAAAACCGGTGCGCTGATCGTCATCGGCCAGCAGAGCGACCTGCGGCTGATCGCCGAGGGCGGCATCGCCCTCGACGCCAAGGTTTCGACGTCGTTGTTAAAAAATATATTTTTCAAGAACGCCCCCCTGCACGACGGAGCCGTACTGATCGAAGGCGACCGCATCGTGGCCGCAAAGTGCATCCTGCCGGTGACGCAGAGCGACGTCCCGAAATCCTACGGCACCCGCCACCGCGCCGCGATCGGCATGAGCGAGATATCGGACGCCATCATCATCGTCGTTTCGGAGGAGACGGGCGGCATCTCGATCGCGCAGGGCGGGGAGCTCCGCCGCGACATCGACCCCGTGCGCCTGCAGCAGACCCTGCAACGCTACCTGACGATCAACACCCGCAAACGCTCGAAAAAAGAGGTGGCCGAGTAAGGCCGGAGCCGGGGAGGGGCAGCAGAGCCTCAAAAACAGCGGCAAAGCCGACGGAAGATATACAAACCCGGTCGGATTACCCGGCCAATATCCGGCAAGCGACGACAAAGCCCGGCTGCGGCGACCAAATAACGGTAGGTAACCGGATAACGGCAGGCAGATGACGCTGACGGGAAACAGCGACCGGAAAACAGCAACCGGACGGCACGGCAAAAATCCCGGCAGGCTCAAAACGAAGGTACAGGGTCTGCGCTCGGTTCCGCCTCTATTCGAGACGCAACATTCACATGATAAAGATTAAAACCATGATTTTTCCGGCACAGACATCCCGCCTCGTACTGCGCGCATGG
>NZ_FR893427.1:0-3302 GCF_000435435.1 Alistipes sp. CAG:29
GTCGCAAGTTCGAATCTTGTCACCCCGACTGATGGAAAATCCTTGATATTTAATCGAATATCAAGGATTTTTCTTTTGTGATGTATAGCCAGAAAAGTGGCGGTGGTACACAAGTGGTACATAAATGGTCGCTATTCGAAAAATTTCAATCTCAGTCGTTAAGTATTTGGCTGTTGGTTAGTTGCTGTGCTTGGGCCTATATAGTCGCTCCGAACAGGCGGATAATGAATTTTATCAGGTTTGTGGCTATATGAGCTGTAATTGCGTCGCAGTAGCTCCTATTAGTGTTTCATATAACGCTTGTCATCAACAAATAAACCGAAATGATTGGAGTTTTATAAGTAAAAACTTGGTATTATAGTAGTTTCATCCTCTAACTCTTTGTTGTTCGCATTAAATTTAATATTTTAGAGGAAAATTCTTTTGTATTATGGAAGCAAGCAAGGTTATTACTTATAGTCTTTTGGCTCAAATCCGGAATTCGGGCAATTTTGTGAATAGCTCTGTTGAGATATTTGTCCCGATAGTAAAATATGCGTTATATAAATTAATAACTCAATCTGGTGTTTATAAAGGCGCGTCTATAACTGAAATATCTACGTGGATTTGCCAATACTTTGGTTTGGATTTTCCTCCTGCTGTTTTAGAAAAGATTTTATTAAAAATCGGACAAGAAATCAATACTTCTGAAGAACTAAAACTACAAGTATATCGAGATGGTAGTTTTTGGATTAAGAATTATTCATTTGAAGAGTTTAATGATATCTATGAAACCAATCGTCAACAAGTCGAATTGGTGCAAACGATGTTTAAGCAGTTTTGCGATATTAATGATGTTAAAAAAGATTCATACAATACAATATTTGATTTTGTAAATCTGAATAAACTCAAAATATCGAATTATCTTGCAAATCGAGATTATAGTGTAAATGGGAGTAAATTTTCTATAGAGGCCCAATTTGTGGAATATTTCAGAAATATCCCCGGTTGCTATGAGGTAATTCGAAAAATTTATTTAGGCTCTATTTTATCTTGCTATCTTTCTGAATATGAACCCCAAGATAAAATGATGTCTGATGTAGAGCTTTTATTAGACACGAATTTTATAGTTAGTTTACTTGATCTTAATACTCCAGAGTCTACTACTACTTGCCGACAATTATTGAAAATAGCATCAAGTTTCGGGTATTCCTTGCGTGTTTTGAAAGAAACAATCAAAGAAACGACAGATTTATTATTGAAAAAAGCCGAATATTTTGATAAATCGTTTCTTCCTAAACTCATTAATCCAGAAGATATTTATAAAGCATGTGAACGCCGCAACCTTAATAGAAATGACTTAGAGCGAATTGCTGATAATCTGGAGAATATTTTAGTTGATGAATATAGTATTCTTCAAATTCCATACACTGTTAAATATCAGAATTTGGCTAAAAGTAGTACGGAATATGCAGAATTTAAGAAGATCAGAAATACTGATTTTGCAGCATTACACGATATTATGGCATTGTATTATGTGCGAGAGAAGCGTGGTAAAAAGAAAATAAAACATTTTGAGGATGTAAATTGTTGGTTTGTAAATAATGCTATAAATCATGATAACTCAGATTATGTAGGCTATAAGTTAAGAGGGTATCAGCCAGAAATAATTAGAGCTGACGAATTATTATGTGTGTTATGGTTTATTAAACCAGATATTGGAAATGGCGATTTGACAGATGGCGTTGTTGATACGAATTTGAATGCTTTGATATCATGTACTCTAAATTCATCTTTACCGCAAGCATCCATTATAAAAGAGTTGGATGATAATATTCAGAAATACAAAGATGCCTCAATATCAGACAAAGACATTCTGCGGATTGCGACACGTATTACAACTCATCAACTCAAAAATATTGAGGAATTAAATGAAATTGCAGAGTCAGATAGTAAACAGTTTGTTCAAAAATTGAAAGAAGAGGCTGACAAACAAAAACAAGAGGATGATAAGCGCATTGCTCGGTTTGAAGATGTTTTGAAAAAATTAGAACGACTGTCATCGAAACCGTCTGATATTGAAGTCGAGAAGCGTAAACGGTTTAAATTAATAAATGAGAATAGAGAACGGGATAGAAATGACTATATAAAGAAACAAATTTGTAAATGGCGTTTGAAAACATGGTATTGGGTTGGTGGAATAACTGTTATTTTATTGGTGTGTCTTGCTTGCTATTTAGTATTGCCATCTACCGAAGGAATAGATTGTTTTCTCCAAAAGAAGTCAATATCATTAATTGGGGCATTTATATTGGGAGTTTTTGATCTTTTTGTAATCAAAAATCTTTATGATAAATATTGTAATCATTCGAATATTAATGCTTTTAAGATGAATATTATTGTGCCGGAAGAATTGAAAAATTTAAATAGAATTGAGGATATGCCAAACTGAAAGTTTTTTGCAACTGAATAATAAGTTAGATATTTTGTTCTTTTTAGCTATAAATTACCTTATGGTGCAATGAAAAATGACCTGCCAATATGTTTTGGCAGGTCATGCAAATTTTACTCCGCCGATGTCCCGATCAGCAACAGAATCGAAATGTCGGTTTCAGCCAGTTTTGCATCCGTGCCGCAGCCCCAGACGATATTTACCTGCGGGGCAAATTCGTGGATGACGGTTAAGAGGCTGCATAGGTCGTCGAAACTAATCTCCGATACAGGATGATAGCTTACTTTTACAATCACGTCGAGGTCGGCTTCGATGTGCCGGGCTTCCAATTCGGTGCGGAGTTGTTCCGCCAAGATGGGCATTGTACCCTCGACCGTAATTAGGGCGCAAGATGCCGCGCTATTCAAAATGCGGTCGAAATCGTTCCGGACGATTTGCACCATGTCGTCTTCCGATGCGCTGAATTGGGTGTCGAGGTAGAGCCTGATTTCTTCTTTGTTTTTCATGTGATTTTGTTTTTGGGGGTAATACATTCCGGCTGTGAATACGCAGGTCAATTCAGCCGCTATGTACTGGAGACCATCATTGCGGCTTGCTTATTTAAGCCCTATACATTGGCTCGAAACAGGCGGTTAATGAATTTTATCGAGAGTGCGACTACATGGGCCGAAATCGCGTCGCAGTATCTTCTGTCGGGATTTAACAAAGCGACCTGCCGGGTTGCGGCAGGTCGGGACAACTAAGAACGGTCGGGATAAAGATTCGGAAAGGATTTGGATAACAACTTATAACTATGTGCTTTATCCGAGACCGAAATTATATACGAAGGGAAAATTATGATGAATTACGAACTATATTAAAAAATGCGGAA
>NZ_FR893428.1:0-22513 GCF_000435435.1 Alistipes sp. CAG:29
CAACTGAGCTAAAGAGGCATCAATCGTTATCCGATTGCGAGTGCAAAATTAGTGATAATTTTTTTTATTGCAAAAAAATCCTGCAAAAAAATCGGGATTTTTTTGCAATAAAAGCTTTTCGCGTTATCGCAGAGCCACTTCGGGTTTATTGCATCTTCAGTTTGTCGCTGTTCCACTCTCCGGCGGCATCGGGATAGATGAACGGCCGCGGGTCGCCGGACTTCTTCATGTTCAGGTAACTTTCGTAGAGGTTGATGCCGTTGGCCGATTGCGTGGCCAGCGAAAAAGCGATTACCGACGGATGCCGTTTCGAGGCATGGTAGCTGTCCGCCGTACGTTCGACATATGCTCCCAGCCATTCCGGGGCGTTCGACGGATTGCCGCCGATCCGCCTCGATTCACCGCTGCTGCGGGTGTCGATCGGCGCCTGTACGATCACGTACATTCCCAGCGTGTCGCAGGTGTCATACAGCGTTGGGGACACCGACCCCGGGAGGAGTTTAAGCGTGTTGTACCCTTGTCCGCGCAATGCCGCGATCTCGTCTGCCGAGGCCTGGGCGGGAATCTCGCGCGTGCGGAGCGTGACGGGTGTGCCGTTCACCGCCAGCTGTCCGTTTTGCACCTCTACGGTGCGGAACCCCAGCGGGACTTCGATATATTCCATGTAGCGGCCTTCGTGCTGGGTTTTGACCCGCAAGGTGAAGCGTGTGGTCTTTTCCGGGTTCCAAAGCAGGCTGTCCGGAATACGTGCCAGGAACCGCAGGGTGTCCTCGCCGCGCATGTTGAGTTTGATGTCCTTGTAGCCCGTTGCCGAGGTCTTACCGGCTGGGGACAGCAATTCGTAGTGAACGCGCGACGTGCGCGGGTTGAGGGCTTCGCTCTTGACGACGAGTCCGACTTCGGCCATGACGTTGTCTCCCTCTTCGGTGCTGCGCCATGTCTTGGTGAGTATGTCGCGTACGCGCAATGTGGGCTGGCTCATGACCCATGCCGCTCCGATGGCCGGTGACGCGTCGTTTTTCCAGCTTTCGAGCCGTTCGACCTTCGACGGGGAACTGAGAATGACCTCCAGCGTGTTACGCCCCTCTTTGGCATGGCGCGTGAGGTTGAATTCAGCCGGGGCGTTGCAGTCGCTGTTGTAGGCTACCGCCTCGCCGTTTACGCGGATCTCATAGTCGGCCGATGCCCACCCGAGCCGGAACAATACCTGCCGGTTGGCCCAGGCGAACGGTACGGTGAAGTCCGTCGTGAAACTGTTCCCCTTTTGCGTCCATTCGTTCAGGCGCTTGAAATATTTGTTGTCGCTGCCGTCGGCCTCCGCAGCCTCCCGGGCGCTTGGGTAGACGAGCAGTTCACCGCGCATCGGTTCGCGGCCGTAGGTCGGAATATACTCCTGTGCCGCCAGCGTGCAGCACGAAAAAAGTGCTATGATCGAAAGAATACTCCTCATAAGGTTGTTTTTTTGTGACCATTCCCTTACGCCCGGCCAAACGAGTGCCCCGTGCGGCCCGGCGTATCGAAAATGTTCGTATATTTGTGCACGTAAAGATAGTAAATTTTCCGGAACTAAGATGTCTGCGCTCCCCAAACTCAATTTTCCTGCCATCCGGCTGCGTGCCCGCCGCCGCGAGGGACAGGTCGAGGTGTGGGATGACCTGCGGGGTATTTATCTCGTGCTGACCCCCGAAGAGTGGGTGCGGCGCCACCTGATCGCTTACCTCGTTTCGCACTGCGGGGTGCTGCCCAAGCGCGTCGTGCAGGAATATGCCGTGCCGGTCAACGGACAGCCGCAGCGGGCCGACGTGGTGGTGGTCGGCGACCGTGCCGAGCCGCTGGTGCTGGCCGAATGCAAAGCGCCGGAAATCCGGATCGGCGAGCGAACCCTGGCGCAGGCTGTGCGCTACAATTCGGTGCTGGGGGCGCGGTTCGTGATCCTGACCAACGGCCTGCGGCACTACTGCTGCGAGTACCGCGACGGCAAATACGTCCAGTTGTCGGGGATCCCCGATTTCTCGGCCCTATAAATTCTTGAAATTCGATTCGATGTAGTGCTGGAAACTCTCCTTGTAGTTTTCACCGATGGGGACGTATTCCGTATCGCTCAGGAACACGCGGCCGCGGACATAGCCTTTGATGCAACGCAGGTTGACGATGTAGGAACGGTGCACGCGCATGAACATATCCGACGGGAGTGCCGCCTCCATGTTCTTGAGCCGGAAAAGCGTGGTGATCGTCGTGCCGTCGGCAAGGTGCATCCGCACGTACTCCCCTTCGCTTTCCAGGTACACGATGTCGCTGATCTTGACCAGCGAAACCTTGTAATCCGCTTTCACGGAGATGTATTCCTTGTCTTTGGGCAGGGCTTCGGGGGTAGCCTCGGGTACTCCCGCACGCTGGTTGTGGCGCAGTTCGTAGAGCGAATTGGCTTTCCCCGCCGAGCGGCTGAAGTCGGCAAAACTGAAGGGTTTGAGCAGGTAATCCACGGCGTCGAGCTTGAACCCTTCGACGGCATATTCCGAGTAGGCCGTCGTGAAAATCACCATCGGCCTGTCGACCAGCGAACGGACGAATTCCACGCCGCTCAGGTCGGGCATGTTGATGTCGACGAATATCAGGTCTACATGCTGCGCGGCCAGAAACTGCTGGGCTTCGAGCGCGTTGTTGCACGTAGCGGCGAGTTCCAGGTACGGGATTTTCTCAATGTAGCCTTTCAGCTGGCGCAGGGCCAGCGGCTCATCGTCTATGGCGATACATTTAAGCATGGAGGGTAGGTATTACGAGTTTTACGGTATAGGTCTCATTGGTTTCCCCGATGTCGAGCGAATAGTTTTTCGGGCCGTAGATCAGCGAGAGGCGTTTTCGGACGTTCTCCAGCCCGATCCCGGCATTGTGCTTCTCCGCCTGCGGGGTGTGGAGGCTGTTGCTGATGGTGCTGACGACCTTGCCGTCGGCGTAGTCGATCCGCATGTGGATGAACGACGGTTTGCTGTAACTCACGCCGTGCTTGAAGGCGTTTTCCACGAATACGATCAGCAACAGCGGCGGGATGGAAACCTGGGGCGGCAGGTCGTGCGGGTATTCCACGCGAATGTCCACGGCGTCGGTGTAGCGGATGCGCATCAGCCCGATGTAATTCTGTACGAACTGGATGTCCCTGTTCAGGGAGATGATCTCGCGCCCCGATTCATAGAGCACATAGCGCATCATCTTCGAAAGCTCGATCACGGCGCTCTTGGCGTATTCGGTGTCGATGTCTATCAGGGCGTGGATGTTGTTGAGCGTGTTCATGAAGAAATGGGGATTTATCTGGTATTTCAGATAGTCCATTTCGGCTTCCAGGTTCTGGCGTTTGAGTTCTTCCATCTGCTGCTCGTCGCGCATCGACTGGTAAATGAGCTTGATACCCGTGTTGGCCCCCGTCATAAAGAATCCCAGCACGACGTTCCAATACATCTCCAGGTTCGAGAACGAGGCTTTCCGGTAGGCGTCGAACGCCTCGGGGTCGCCGTGGGGGAGGAAGTGGTCGGTGAGGTGCTCTTCGTAAACGTCCACCAGCCAGAATACGGCTATGATGAGCGCCAGGTCGCAGAGCAGGTAGGTCTTGTACTTGCGGCGCAGCATGAGCCGCGGGGCGAGGACGGAGTTATGGATGATGAAGATGATGAAGTAGGGGGCTATCTGCCGCCATGCGATGAGCACGTTCTCGAAACTGATGTGCAGTTCCGACATCATCTGCGAATTGAGCACCGGCACCAGGATGATGGCTGCCCACACCATCACGTAGAGCAGGTTTTCTCCGACGGTTTGCTTGCGGGTCATTTTCATGCCGTAAAGATAATAAAAAAAAGTTACCCGGTGCTCCCGGGTAACTTTCGTAAAAAAAGCAGGTAACCGAACTATTAGTGACGCCTCATTGTTGGAATGGATTCAGTGACTATGAAGAATTTGGGATAGAGAATCCAAGTGGTTACCTGCTGAGCCTTTATGTGTATGTTTTTTTATTTGTTCAGTAGCGACGGACTGTATAAATAACGTTTGATACTCCGTTTTGGTGTCTTTTCGAACTCCGTCGGATAAATTATTATTTCCGACACCCGTTCGTATGCCGCCAGGAGCGAGTTCAGTTCCGTGAGGTTGTTCTGCATGATCTGCGGCAGGTCGTTCTTGTCCACGCCTTCCGCCTCGGCCTGTTCGTAGTCGGGGACGACCATCGCCTTGAGCTTGCCGTTGCCCGAGTCGAGTATCAGGGATTCGAGTACGAGGTACATGTTGTTGAGCTTGTCCTCGATCTCCTCGGGATAGATGTTCTGCCCGCTTCCGGAGAGGATCATCGTCTTCGAGCGTCCGCGGATGTAGAGCGTCCCGTCCGGATCCATCGTGCCCATGTCGCCCGTGTGGAGCCAGCCGTCGGGTTCGAGTACCTTCTCCGTATCTTTTTCGTTCTTGTAGTAGCCTTTCATCACATGCTCGCCCCGCACGATGATTTCGCCGGCCACATGCTCCGGGTCGGGCGAGTCGATCCTGACGTCGAGCAGCCCTTTCAGGTAGCGGCCGCAGGAACCCGCCTTGAATTCGTTGTCGGGCGTGAAACTGATGAGCGGCGCGCATTCGGTCATGCCGTAACCGATGGTGATCGGGAACTTGATCTTCATCAGGAACGATTCGGTCTCCTGATTCATCGGGGCGCCGCCGACGATGAATATGTCGACGTTGCCGCCGAAGGCATCCAGCAGTTTTTTCCGGATCACCGAGTAGATGGCCGTGTTGAGCAGCGGAATCTTGACGGCGATCGACATCGGGCCTTTTTCGAGCATCGGCATCACCTGCTTGCGGTAGACCTTTTCGAGGATCATCGGTACGCAGCAGATGATCGTCGGCTTGACCACGGACATGGCTTCCAGCAGGATCTTGGGCGACGGGATTTTACCCAGCAGGGTGACGTGCCCCCCGACGGCCAGCGGCGAGAGGAAGTCGAAGGCGCAGCCGTAGGCGTGGGCCAGCGGCAGGAACGACAGCGTGCGTCCGCCCTTGCGGAAATAGTGGGTGCCGGTCTGCGTGTTGACCATGCCGCGGGCGAAACTTACGTTGCCCGTGAGGTTGTTCACCGTGAGCATCACTCCCTTCGAATAGCCCGTGGTGCCCGACGTGTAGTTGAGCAGGATGACCTCGTCGTTGGGGATCTCGGGGTACTTGATGTCGTTTACGCTGAACCCGCGCGGATATTTCGAACGGTAGTTTTTCAGGATATCGCGCTGGAACTTGGTGAGCGCCTTGCCGTTGCGTTCGTAGATGGCGTGGAAATCGGTGAGCGAAAACACGGCCTCGATCTGGCGTATCTGGTCTTCTTCGATGATGTCCCAAAAGTTGTCGCCCAGAAAGAGCAGCTTGCTCTCCGAGTGGTTGATGATGTGGATGATGTCGGCCGGAGCGAAATCCTGCAATATCGGGACGATTACGGCGCCGTAGGAGATCGTGGCGATGTAGGTGATGCACCACCGGGGATTGTTGCGCCCGATCAGCGCTATCTTGTCGCCCTTCTTTACGCCGGCCTTTTTGAACAGGAGGTGCAGCTTGGCGATCTCCTTGGCCATCTCGTAATACGAGAAGGTTTCGCCCTTGAAATAGTCGGTCAGTGCCGGCATTTCACGGTTCTCGCGGAAACTCGTCTCGTATATTTTTATCAGGTTTTCCTCTAACATGATTGCGTCCTAATGTCCGGTGCAAAGATAGACAAAAAAACGATTTTCCAGCAGGGTGCCCGCATTTTTTATCCTATTGTGCTTACTTTTTGCTCCAAAAAGTCCTGTGGGGCAGCTTCCGGAGCCTTATTTGTTTGCTCCCTTGTCCTTGGCTTCTTCCGGGTCGACTTTTACATGCCGGGGTTTCCAGATGTATATCTTCGATTCGGTGCCGGCCTTCAGCCGCTCGATGTTCTTGCGGTGGGTGTAAATCAGCAGGATGGCGATGATGAACGAAAAAACCACGAACGGCACCAGGTGGTTGACCTTCGGCGATATGAGCGTAAAGATCGGGAAGGAACAGCCTGCGACCATCGAGGCCAACGACACGTAGTGGGTGACCATCAGCACCAGGAACCATACGCCGAAGCAGAGCAGTACGAGCGGGGCGTTGACGCCCATGATGGCCCCGACGAGCGTCGCTACGCCCTTGCCGCCCCGGAAATTGGCGAAGATCGGGAAGATGTGTCCCACCACGGCGGCGAACACGGCGATGAAACGCAGGATGTAGAACCAGTTTTCATTGGCCCCGTCGGCGAATACGCTGTCGTATTTCATCAGGTCGATGATCGTCACCGCCACAAACCCCTTCAGAAAATCGAGCCCGAATACGGGCAGTGCGGCCCGCCTGCCCAGCACGCGCAGCATGTTGGTCGTGCCGGCGTTCTTGCTGCCGTATTCGCGGATGTCGATGCCGTAATATTTCTTGCCGATCCACACGGCGCTCGGAATCGAGCCCAGCAGATAGGCGATGATAATCATGGTGGTAGCGGTGTAATATGTGAGGATCATAACGGTTTTCCAAGGGTTTGTGTAATGCAAATATAATTAAAAAATCCGGAAACGGAAGCCCTGCGTGAAAAATCCGCGCCGTTCTGCTGGCGGATTCGGGGGAATATCGTATCTTTGCATACTTTAAATGTATAACAGGGTATGAATACGAAAGCATTACTGGAACCTATGGGCTCGTGGGCGTGGTGGCGCTCGTGGTTCCTGATCTTTTTCGGGTGTTCGGTCATGGGTGCCGGCTTCGTGCTGTTTGTGAACCCTTACAATTTCGTGCCGGGAGGCGTGTACGGTATGGGTATCGTGCTGCACAACATTTTTCCGTCGATCCAGGTGGGTACGTTCGGCTATATGTTCGACGTGCCGCTGATGCTCGTTGCGATGCTGGTTTTCGGCGGGCAGTTCGGAACGCGTACGGTGCTGGCCGCGCTCTATACGCCCGGCTTTATGAACGTGCTCACACGGCTGGTCTATCCCGACGCCGCGGCGGTCGAGAGCCTCGACCCGTCGCTGTTGCTGGGCGGGCGGCTCGACCTGTCGAACGACTTGCTGCTGACGTGCGTCATCGGCGCCGTCGTCATCGGCGTGGGGCAGGGCATCGTCGTGCGCCAGCAGGCGACCACGGGCGGCACCGACATCGTGGCGATGCTGTTGCAGAAATTCGCGGGTATCAAGTTCTCGTCGGGCATCTTCCTGGCCGACGGTTTCGTCGTGCTGTCCGGCCTGGCCGTCATCGGCTTCGGGCTGGGGACGGGCGAAGCCGCCTCGAACGGCTGGATGCTGACGCTCTATTCGCTCATCACGATTTATATCACCTCGCGTGTGATCGCCTACCTGCTCAACGGTGCGTCGTACGACAAGCTGCTCTTCATCATCAGCGACCACCATCAGGCGCTCAAACGCTTCATCATCGAAGACCTCGACCGCAGTGCGACCTACATCAAGTCGAAGGGGATGTATACGGACGCTTCGCGGGACATGATCTTCCTGGTCGTGAGCCGCAAGGAGGTGCACCTCGTGCAACATAAGATCAAAGAGATCGACCCGGCGGCGTTCGTAGTCGTGACCGATGCCTACGAGACGTTCGGCGAAGGGTTCAAACAGTTCCCCGACAAGAACGAGATACATGCGGAATAACGGAAATTTGGAACGTGGAATTTAAACTCAATACGAATACATTGCGCCCCCTGTCGGGCGCCGGACGCAAACTTTTCGTCGAAACCTACGGCTGCCAGATGAATGTCGGCGACACGGAAGTCGTGGTTGCCCTGATGCAGCGGGAGGGATACGTCTACACCGAGGATATCGGCCTGGCCGATGTCATCCTGATCAACACCTGCTCGATCCGCGACAATGCCGAGCAGCGTATCTGGGGGCGTCTGGCCGAGATGAAACGCTACCGCCGGGCCAAACCGGGGCTCGTCGTGGGCATCATCGGCTGCATGGCCGAACGCCTCAAGGAGAAATTGGTCGAGGGCCCTTACGGCGTCGACGTCGTGGCCGGGCCGGATGCCTACCGCGACCTGCCGCGCCTGGTGCGCGAGGCCGAGGCGGGCGGCAAGGGGGTGAACGTCCTGCTCTCCACGGAGGAGACCTATGCCGAGATCGCCCCCGTGCGGCTCGACCGCAACGGCGTGAGCGCCTATGTGGCCATCATGCGCGGATGCAATAATTTCTGTTCCTACTGTGTGGTGCCCTACACCCGCGGCCGCGAACGGAGCCGCGACCCGCAAACGATCGTTGCGGAGGCCCGCTCGCTCTTCGGGAACGGATACCGCGAAGTGACGCTGCTGGGGCAGAACGTCAATTCGTACAAGGCCGGCGAGGTGGACTTTCCCGAACTGATGCGCCTCGTGGCGTCGATCTCGCCCCTGCTGCGCGTGCGCTTCGCCACGTCGCACCCCAAGGACATGAGCGACCGCCTGCTGGAGGTCATGGCCTCGATGCCCAATATCTGCCGTGCCATCCACCTGCCTGCGCAGTCGGGTGCCACGTCGATGCTCGAACGTATGAACCGCAAATACACCCGCGAATGGTATCTCGGCCGCGTCGCCGCCATCCGCCGTTACCTGCCCGATTGCGCCGTCACGACCGACCTGATCGCCGGCTTCTCGGGCGAGACCGAGAAGGAGCACGAAGCGACGCTTTCGCTCATGCGCGAGGTGGGGTACGAGTTCGCCTACATGTTCAAATACTCGGAGCGTCCCGGGACTTTCGCGCACGAGCACCTGCCGGACGACGTGCCCGACGAGGTGAAGTCGCGGCGGCTTTCGGAGATCATCGCCCTGCAAAACGAACTGGGGCATGCGAGCAACCTGCGCGACGTGGGGCGCGAGTTCGAAGTGCTGGTCGAGGGGCGCTCGAAGCGCGACGAAAAGCAGCTCTCGGGCCGGACGTCGCAGAACAAGGTCGTGGTCTTCGACCGCGGCCGGCACGACGTCGGCGACTATGTGCGCGTGCGCATTACGGGGTGCACCCCGGCGACGCTGTTCGGAGAAGAAATCATTTAAGGATATAATAAACTGAAACGTAAGATGCGATTTGACGAACTCGATTTGGAGGATGAGATCCTCGACGGACTCGACGATATGAATTTCCAGGAGATGACTCCTGTTCAGGAACACACCATCCCGGTGATCCTGGAGGGCCGCGACATCATCGGTTGCGCCCAGACCGGAACCGGCAAGACGGCGGCCTACACGCTGCCACTGCTCAACAGGCTGTTGATCGAAGGCAACGAAGACAATGTGATAAAGTCGGTGATCATCGTGCCGACGCGCGAGCTGGCGCAGCAGATCGACCAGCAGTTCCAGGGATTTTCGTACTACCTGCCCGTGTCGACCACGGTCGTATACGGCGGTGGCGACGGCAAGGGCTGGGATGTGCAGAAGCGCGGTATGCTGATGGGTTCGGACGTGGTGATCGCCACCCCCGGGCGCATGATCTCGCACATCCAGAACAGCGGCATCGACCTTTCGCACGTCGAGTGCCTGATCCTCGACGAGGCCGACCGTATGCTCGACATGGGTTTCAGCGAGGACATCATGAAGATCGTCTCCTATATGCCCAAGGATCGGCAGACGATCATGTTCTCGGCGACGCTGCCCCCGAAGATACGTGAGATGGCCAGGACGATCCTGCGCAATCCCGCCGAGGTGAACATCGCCATTTCGAAACCCAACGAGGCGATCGACCAGTCGGCCTATGTCTGCTACGAGAACCAGAAGCTGGGCATCATCCGCGAGATGTTCGCCGAGCCGACCGATTCGAAGACGATCATCTTCTCGTCGTCGAAGCTCAAGGTCAAGGAGCTGGCGCACACGCTCAAGCGCATGAAACTCAATGTGGCCGCCATGCATTCCGACCTGGAACAGGCGCAGCGCGAGGAGGTGATGCTCGACTTCAAGAACAACAAGGTGTCGATCCTGGTGGCTACGGATATCGTGGCGCGCGGCATCGACATCGAGGATATCGGGCTGGTCATCAATTACGATGTGCCGCACGACCCCGAGGATTATATCCACCGTATCGGCCGTACGGCGCGCGCCGCGGCTACGGGCAGCGCCGTGACGTTCGTCAGCGAGGACGAGCAGGGCAAGTTCCATGCGATCGAGAAGTTCATCGAGAGGGATATCCGCAAGGCCGAATTGCCGGCCAGCGTGGGCGCGGGCCCCGTATACAATCCTGCCGTCAATAACGGCCGTGGGCGCGGTGGCCGTGGCGGAGGCCGTGGCCGCGGCGGTTCGAACGGCGGAAGCCGTGGGCGCGGACGCGCAGACAAGGGCGAACGCGCAGGGCGCGAACGCCGCAACGACCGGGAACGGGGTGCGGCGGCTGCCGAAAATCCCGGGATCGCAGTCCCTCAGGCGGCACCTGCCGATAACGACCACGCCTCCGGGCGCGGCGAAGGCAATCGTGGGACGCGTGACCGCAAACACCGCCATCGCGGGGGCAGGAACCGTCGCCGCGGCGATAAGCCTCAGGGCGGCGAAACCCCGCAGCCGGGCGGTAGCGTGCCCCGGGAGTAGTCCGTGCGGGATACACAGGGAGAGACGGCACGCTGGTTGCCGGGCTGAAGGTTTCCCTAACCGGCAGCAGCCGTAAATACCCCTGCATGGGTAAAATGCAAGGCCGGGCTTTCTGAAAGCCCGGCCTTGCCGTTATTGTCCGGCGGTTTTTTCGCCTGCCGGTTTCAGGCATCGGCCTGCCGTGGCCGGCGGTGGGGTGCGAACCGGTTTGCCGGAGCGGGCTGCGCGGATTGCCTGCGCGGAATTCCGCCGGTCATTTACGCGGATCCCACGAAGGATGCGCCGGGTCTTCGGCCCTGAGGGCCTCTTCGAGCGAGATGCCCAGCGCCTCGGCCACTCCCTTGCCGTATGCCGGGTCGGCATAGTAGCAGTGGCGCGTGTGGCGCTGCTTGATGAACAGCTCGGCATCGCCCATGGCGCGCGCCGTATTCTCGCAGGTGGCTTTCTGGTCTTCTGCCGACATCACGCGCCACAGCAGGCCGGGCTGCGTGAAATAGTCGCTGTCCAGTTCGCGCTCGTCGTAGTTGTAAACGTCGCCGTTCACGGCCAGGGGCGGCTCTTTGAGGGCGGGGGTGTCCTGCCATTCGCCGTAGCTGTTGGGTTCGTAACCCTTTGCCGATCCGTAGTTGCCGTCGGTGCGCATCTGCCCGTCGCGGTGGAAGGCGTGGATCGGGCAGCGGGGCCTGTTCACGGGGATTTCCGTGTGGTTCACGCCCAGGCGGTAGCGCTGTGCGTCGCCGTAGGAGAACAGGCGCCCCTGCAACATCTTGTCGGGCGAGAAGCCGATGCCTTCGACGATGTTCATCGGGTTGAACGCCGCTTGCTCGACATCGGCATAGTAATTCTCGGGGTTGCGGTTCAATTCCAGCACGCCCACCTCGTGCAGCGGGAAATCCTTGTGGTACCACACCTTCGTCAGGTCGAACGGGTTGAGCTTGTAGTTGCGCGCCTCTTCCTCGGTCATCAGCTGCACGTACATCGTCCAGCGCGGGAAATCGCCGCGTTCGATGGACTCGTAGAGATCCCTCTGGTGCGACTCGCGGTCTTTGCCCACAAGGGCTTCGGCCTCGGCGTCCGTCAGGTTCCTGATCCCCTGCTGGGTCGTGAGGTGGAACTTCACCCACGTGCGCTTGTTGTCCTTGTCATAGAAACTGTATGTGTGGCTGCCGAATCCGTGCATGTGGCGGTACGATGCCGGAATGCCCCGCGGTGACATGGTGATCGTCACCTGGTGCAGCGCTTCGGGCAGCAGCGTCCAGAAATCCCAGTTGTTGTTGGCCGAACGCAGGTTGGTGCGCGGGTCGCGCTTCACGGCATGGTTCAGGTCGGGGAATTTCAGCGGGTCGCGCAGGAAGAATACGGGGGTGTTGTTGCCCACGAGATCCCAGTTGCCCGCGTCGGTGTAGAACTTCATGGCGAAACCGCGGATGTCGCGCTCGGCATCGGCTGCGCCGCGCTCGCCGGCGACGGTCGAGAAACGCACGAAGCATTCGGTTTTCTTGCCGACCCGGGCGAAGATCGACGCACGCGTGTATTCGGTGATGTCCTGCGTCACCGTAAAGGTGCCGAATGCGCCCGAGCCTTTGGCATGCATACGCCGTTCGGGGATTACTTCGCGGTCGAAATGCGCGAGTTTCTCGAGGAACCACGGGTCTTGCAGCGTCACGGGGCCGCGGACGCCTGCGGTCTGGATGTTCTGGTTGTCGGCGATCGGCCGGCCGTTCTCAGCGGTAAGCTGTTTCTTTTTGTCCATGGGGTTTTTTTATTATGCGGGTTAGATTTTTTATAAATGTAAGTTATGTTTCACGGATTTGCAAATCGGTAATTCTGATGATGGTATAACCTGAAGTTATACAGGCCGAAAACCGTACCTTGACTGCCTCCGAAGGCGGATGCGATTTTTCGGCCCGAAATGCGGGTGTTTTTATTTTTGTGCATTATCTTTGAGATACCGCTTGCGATTGTTTCCCCGAACCTAAATCTCCGAACCATGGATCTGACATTCAGCACGCCCCTGAAAGGCAACCTCGTCCTGTGCAGCGACTACCGCGATGCCGCGCTGCATCGCAGCCCCGGGCTCTATAAATTCGTCTGGGTAAGGCGTGGATGCCTTTGGCTCGAAGTCGACCATATTCCCATGGAGCTCCGGGTTGGGATGCTGCTGCCCCTGACGCCGCTCCATACCCTCGACGTGACGCGCGCCGAGGGCGAATACCTGATCCTTGCTTTCGACAGCAATTTCTACTGCATTTTCGGTCATGACGGCGAGGTGTCGTGCAGCGGACTGCTTTTCAACGGCAGTTCCGAAGTGCTGCGGCTCGAACTCTCCGAAATGCGCACGGCCGCCCTGCAACGGGTGGTCGACGACCTGCGGGCCGAATACGGGGTAGTTGACGGTCTGCGCGAAGAGATGCTCCGCATGCAGCTCAAACGGTTTATTATCATATGTACGCGCATCGCGCGCGAGCATTTCTCCGTCGGTGCCGACCGTGAAAAACTCTTCGACACGGTGCGCCGCTACTATGTGCTGGTCGACGAGCATTTTCGGACGAAGAAACGGGTGCAGGACTATGCCGGGCTGCTCCACCGGTCGCCCAAGACGCTCGCCAACCTCTTCGCCTCGTGCGGGCAGCCCTCGCCGCTGAACATCATCCACGACCGGGTCAATGCCGAGGCGCGCCGCCTGCTGCTCTATACCCCGAAAAGCGCCAAGGAGATCGCTTACCTGCTGGGCTATGAGGATACCGCGGCTTTCAGCCGTTTCTTCGCCAAAATGAACGGCGAGAGCATCACCGGGTTCCGGCAGCGCGAAAAAAGGGAATAATTCCCAACATTTCCGGCATTCCTGCCATCGCGTGTGCGATCCTGAATGCAGACCTTTGCATCATCGGACAATTAACGAAAAACGAATATGATGCAAAGACTTTCCTGCCTGTTTTACGGCTTTCTGAAAATTGCGGCCAACGCGCAACGGCTCGGCCTGGGGATGATCCGGGTGGCTATCCTTATCATTTTTGTCTGGATCGGCGGACTTAAGTTCTGGAACTACGAAGCCGAAGGCATCGTGCCCTTCGTGGCGAACAGCCCCTTCATGAGTTTCTTTTACAACGAAAAAGCACCCGAGTACAGGGATTATAAACTCAAGGAGGGCGAATACGACGCTGAAAAACATGCGTGGCACGAGCAGAACAACACCTATGGCTTTTCCCACGGGTTGGGGTTGCTGATCATGGGGATCGGCATCCTGACCTTCCTCGGGTTCTTCTCGGCCCGCATCGGCCTGGCGGGGGAGGTGCTGGCAGTGATTATGACCCTCGGAACACTGTCGTTCCTGGTGACTACGCCCGAAGTCTGGGTGCCGGATCTGGGCAGCGGGGAATTCGGGTTTCCGTTGCTTTCGGGCGCCGGGCGGCTGGTGATAAAGGATACTGCGATCCTTGCCGGTGCCGTGGTGCTGCTCTCCGATACGGCGCGTAAGCTATTGGCGCGACGGCGGGAGGCGTAACGGAGTGTAAAAAGGGACGACACTGCATGTCGTCCCTTTTTGTTTTGTGCGAATGGCAGGAGCGAGGCCGGATTCCTCCGGTGACGAGACCGGGCGATGCCGTAGCCCATCCTTATTTCTGCCGGAAGTAGATTTGCATCGGCATCCCGGTTTGTAAAAGTCCCCCTTTGCCAAAGGGGGATTTAGGGGGAATGTCGAGGCCGGATTTCTCCGGTGACGAGACCGGGCGATGCCGCAACCCATCCTTATTTCTGCCGGAAATAGATCTGCATCGGTACACCGGAGAAATCCCAGTGGTCGCGGATGTTGTTTTCGAGGAAGCGGCGGTAAGGCTCCTTGATGTACTGCGGCAGGTTGACGAAGAACGCAAACTGCGGCGTCGGCGTCGGCAACTGGGTTACATATTTGATCTTGATGTATTTGCCTTTGGTCGCGGGGGGCGGGTAATTTTCGATCAGCGGCAGCAGGAAATCGTTGAGCGCCGAGGTCGAGATGCGGCGTTTGCGCGACTCGTAGACCCGGATAGCCGTCTGGAGTACGTCGAAAATGCGTTGTTTGCTCAGAACCGAGGTGAAGATGATCGGAATATCGTTGAACGGTGCGAGTTTCTTCTTCAGGAACTCCGTCCACTCCTTCATCGTATTGTTGTCCTTCTCGACCAGATCCCATTTGTTGACCACGATCACGCAACCCTTGCGGTTGCGGACGATCAGGTTATGGATGTTGAGATCTTGCGATTCGAGCCCCTGCTGTGCGTCGAGCATCAGGATGCAGACGTCGGAATTTTCGATGGCGCGGATCGAACGCATCACCGAGTAAAATTCGAGGTCTTCCATCGCCTTGCCTTTCTTGCGCATGCCCGCCGTGTCCACGAGGTAGAAGTCCATCCCGAATTTATTGTAGCGGGTGTGGATCGAGTCGCGTGTGGTGCCGGCGATCGAGGTCACGATATTGCGTTCTTCGCCCAGCAGGGCGTTGGTCATCGACGATTTGCCGACGTTGGGACGGCCCACGATGGTGATGTGCGGCAGGTTCTCCTCCTCTTCGACCACGGCCTCGGCGGGCAGCGCCGCGAGGATGGCATCCATCAGGTCGCCCGTCCCGCTGCCGCTCATCGAACTGATGCAGTAGGGGTCGCCCAGCCCCAGGGCGTAGAACTCGTGCGAAGAGTATATCTGGTCGTTGTTGTCGACCTTGTTGCAAACGAGGATCACCTTTTTCGACGTGCGGCGCAGGAGGTCGGCCATCAGCATGTCGAGGTCGGTGATGCCGGTCTTGACTTCGACCAGGAAGAGGATCACGTCGGCTTCGTCGATCGCCAGCAATACCTGGCGGCGGATTTCGTCCTCGAAGATATCTTCCGAATTGACGGTGTAGCCGCCCGTGTCTATCACGGAAAATTCCCGGCCGTTCCAGTCGGTCTTACCGTAATGGCGGTCGCGGGTGGTTCCGGCCGTGGCATCGACGATGGCCTTTCGCTGGCCTACCAGACGGTTGAAGAGGGTGCTTTTGCCGACATTCGGACGGCCCACGATTGCTACGAGACTCATACTTTATTTCTTTTTCCGCTGCAAAGATAAGAATAAAAAATGAGAGATTGAGCAGATGAGCGCAGGAAGGTTGTAAATAAGGGGTTTAGAGGAAAACGTATTGCAAAGACAAAGCCAGGCGAAACCGCCAAAAAGCCAAATGAAACCGGAGTTACGTTACTATCCCGTTACTCTTTTCAAAACGGCGGCGGAGATTTTGGGAGGCTTTCAAAACGCTGAATTACAAGCCTGATTCGGAGGATTGCGACTGCAAATGTAGCAGGATTTTCGGATTATGGGCAGCACACCTCGAAAAAAGTCGGTTTCCGAATGCTATTACACTGATTCGCTGTGTCTTTGCGTATCGATAAACAGCTCTGCAAGAAATATTTTTGCCGCCAAAGAAACGGCGGCGACCTCCTCCTTGCAGGGCATAGTATGCAAGCATATTCTGCTCCATCTGTGATCGGAGGTTGAACCCTAAAAAATTGTAGAGTTATGAGATCGACATTTAAAGTTTTATTCTATCTGAAACGCAACGCCACGAAAAAGAACGGGCTTGCTTCGGTGATGTGCCGGATTACGGTAAACGGTAAAATCGCACAGTGCAGTTGCAAGCTGGACGTGGAGGAGAAATCATGGAGCGTGGAGTTCGGCCGCGGGCCGGTCGCAGCGTGGTGGCGCAGGAGGACAACCGGATGCTGGATAAAATCCGTGTGGGTATCAATCAGGCCTACCGGAAGATCGCCGACCGGGATAACTATGTAACCGCCGAGAAAGTGCGTAACGCCTATCTGGGATTGGGTATGAACCATGAAACGCTGCTGGCGGTATTCCGGTAGCATAACGAAGATTACGAAAAGCAGGTGGGCAAGCTCAAAAGCCTGCGCAGCTATTGGAAATACTGCACCGTGTATAACCACCTCACGGAGTTTGCCGGAAATCAGTCCGGCGGGCTATGCGATCAATCCGGCCCGCGACCTGCCGCCGCGGCATGCGGGGCAGCCGCCTGCGTCATGGCCGGATGGATTCTTCCGGTTCATTTTCAAAAGAGAATTTCATCGAATATCCGATCCAGTAGCTTGTGCCAGAGGGGCTTTCCTTTTTTTTCAGATAATGTATCGTCTGATCGTCGAACCAGTAAACGCCCTCTATCATGGTCGGGCAGACTCCTCTAAGATGTGAAACCCATTTATCACCCTGCTTTACCTCCAAATAAATCTCCGTTCCTGCTTCGACGTCAAATGTTCCAAAGCGATAGCAACCCGACGGAGAATAGACAAAAGTAGAGGGATTGACGAAGATCTCTTCCAAAGTTTCCAAATCATACGCAAAGGCATAGCCATGCCCGCCCGTGGTCATCACATAGTTCAGTTCAGGACAATATTCGTAAGCCACAACATCGTCCGTAACAAAATCGTCAGGTGTCCGATACTGACCGAATTTACCCGAATTCATAAGCCGCTCGCTTTTCATCAGCACTTCGGTGAATTTGTCCTCGGCCTGCTTCCCGTAGTAAACTTTATACGGAGATTTTTTGACCTTTCCGTAATCGTAAACCCCTATATCCAGCGCCTTCTTCGTTATGCGCAGGCACTTTGTTCTCTGCGCGTGCAGCGCAGAGAAAAGCAAAGACAGCAACACACTCAATAAGACCGCAGTTCTTTTCATTCCGTTGTTTTTTTCAACATGAATTCCCGTTCCTCTTTCCCGCGCAGATAATATACCTCGATAACGTCTGGATACCGGAGCGTCACCACATACTCCCCGTCGGCAACGCCCTGACGCATTTCGTTATAGAACAGGCGGCGTGTATCGGGATCGCCGCCGCTGCCTGGCTCTACGGTTTGAGAATGATTCAGATACAGGGGTATCCGCTCCTTCTGATCTTTATACTGAACAAAACCGCCTGCCATATCTTCATCGTAAATCGCAAGCCTCAGCCGGCAAGTATCTTTCGATCCGACGGATTCCAATTCCACATCGATATAGCTGTCGGGATAGCAATCCTCTTCTTCGAAGACCGGATATCCATCTTCGTCCTCCAAATACGTGCCCTTTTCTTCTACCTCTACCCAGGTCAGGCAGTGCTGTTCGATAAGCACCGCCCGGTTATCCACCAGTTTGTAGATTTGCTCCATCTTTCTACTTCCGGCGCAGCAATAGTTCGTCGAAGTGATCGTTTTGGAAACGTCGTTAAATTCCAGGTTGGTTCCGCCGATATTACTCAGGAAAAAAGTGCCGGTTCCGGGATCGAACAGAAAATAAACACTCGATGTATTCCCACTCGCATATACCCCTTCCAACATGGAAAAATCGTCGTAGCCGTCGAAATTGTAGTCATCGACACAAAGCATGTCACCCACACCCCCTTCTTCGTCTGGTGCCAGGTCGATTTCCTGCAGGAGCCGGCGCGTGGTTTTATCGAGCACCTGAACACATATCCATCGATTGTAGTAATCGACTGTATCCTTGGATGTTACCAGTTGCAGTATACGGGAATCGATTTGTGCTTCATCAATAATTTTGTTTTGCCACCCGCCGCTATCGAACTCTTCGGGAGTACGAAACTCCGTGAAGCGCGGCATCGCGGAATTCTCCTGCGCCTGCAGTCCGGGCAGGAACAGGGAAATCAACAGGCTCAATAGAAGTGCTGTTTTTTTCATAGGATCGTTATTTTACGATAATCTCCATTTCACCGTAGAGACGGCCTCCTTCCGTGTAGGAATCGGGGCATGTATACAATACCGTATTATTGTCCGTCCACGACCAGTCCGTACCGTAGTACCAGCACAGAATCACATGTTGTACACGTTCGAAATTTAAACCGTCGCCGTCGTCCGTCCACGACCGGAGCAAATTCTCGGTATAAAACAAATCGCCGATATGCTCGTACCGTCTCTTTTCCTTGTTCCATTTCTCTAAAAAATAGCTGTAGCCGTCTCTCGCTATACAGTCGGGACCATCGGCATTGATCCGCAACTGTTTGTCGGGCGAAACAGACCACTCCTCTGGGCTTATATTTCCGTTCCACTCTTCCGAATTGGTGTTGAAGTCGACCTTACTGTAACCGCCGGCAGAATCGAAACACAATATCCTGAGCTCCGGATAGTAGGCGTAAAAGACGAATTCCAAATCCAAGTACTCCTTGTACTCTTTGGTTCCGTCGTCGAAAGTGATTTCAAACTCCTTGACAATACGGCCCCCATAATCTTTGGGGATAACCTTCAGTCTCCGGCCGAGGATTTTCTGCACTTTGGCAAGATCCTCGATTTTCCGGTAAGGTTTATGCCGCAAGTGTTCCGCCGCCTGTTTCCGGGTTTCATATTCCTCTTTGGAGATCGATCTTATCCGGATGCTGAGGCTGTCGTTGATCCGTATTTCCAGCGGTTCGGATATTGTTTGATCGTAATCGGCATACGCCGCGCCGCGCAACACGGCGGGCGTGACGAGGCACAACAGTGCCGCGACGGATAAAATGGAGCGTAAGAACATGTTTGCATGTTTAGTGTTTATATGCCCAATATATGGATTTTTTCGGACAAACAGCAAACATTTTCCAACTTTTTGAACACAAATCAGAGCTGCAGGAAACGAAAATGGGAGGGCAGGCGGCGGCAAAAGCCTTTTTTTATCATATGCCCAGCCCGAGGCCCCAAATCCATTTGTCGACGGCGTCTTTCGAATTGCGCACCGCACCGCCGCGGACAGGAAGCCCGCCGGCAACGACGGACGCCGGGGAGAGAGGCGCCCCGAAGCGGTCTATGTAGTTCTGTGTCGCCGCCTCGGCCATCACGGCCTTGAGGGGCTCGGCGACCTGGAGTTTCACGGCGGCCGTCTCCATCTCGTACTGTTCCGTTGAGATCATCTCCTTGACGCGGGCCATCATGCGGGGCTGGAGCAGCAGGCTGCGAGCCTGTGCCGAATCCCGCATCGATGCCGTGCCGCCGAAGATCTTACGGTAGCATTTGAGGATCTGCCCTGCGAACTCCATTCCTCCGTGGACATAGAGGTCGCAGAAAGCCTCCTCCTGTGCGGTCAGTTCCATATTCTGTTGTGTATCTTCGTTCATGGTGTCTCTTTGGGAAGAATAGGCGTTTGTACGGCCGGTTGTTGAGCAAGCGATACTTTCTGCGCCAACAGTTGCTCCATCAGCTCCGCGCCGTCGTAGTTCATTGCACCGTAGGTCATGCGCTCGTCCGTGCGGAAGGTCACATTCTTTGCCTGTTCATTACTATACATCGGTTCAGATTTTAAAATGGGTGCGTGTTTTCTCCGCCTGCCGTGTGTCGGCGGCACCGTTCGCATAATTCCCGCATCCGGCGGCGGATGAACTCCCGCTTTTCGCTGTGCGACATGCCCCTCATAGCCTCGTGCAGGCGGCGGTGCTCCCGGCGCGACATGTGCGGACGGCCGAAACCTCCGCGGCCGAAGTATCCGAAATGCCCGAAGAGCAGCCGCAGCAGTACCAGCAGGCCCAGCGATTGCCCGTGGTTGATGGCTTTCCAGCCCACGATCTCGGGAATCAGCGCATTCCACAGCCACATGGTCACGGCGACGCCCAGGGCGAGCGGAACCACGCCTCTCTGGGCGTATCCTGCAATTTTTAGTTTTTCTTTCATGCTATTGGTTTAAGTAAAATCGCATTGTTCGGGCATCGCCGTTCGCACCGTCCGCATTCCGTGCAGCGCGAAGCGTCTGCGACGTTGACGAAGCGGCATGTGCCGTTGTCGACCAGCTTGAGGATCCCGCTGTCGCAGACTTCGGTGCAGTAACCGCATCCGGAGCAGTCGAAGGTGTAAAGTACGGTCTTTCGTTTTTGTGCTGTCATTGCCGCTGCGTTCTACTTATGCAGACGATCCGGCAGCCCGGATATTTTAAATCCTGCGTAAAGTTTGCGAATTTTCCGGAGTGTTCGGGGAAAGTGCATAGAAAGCAGCGGCCCGCAAGGAGTGCTGCATACGTTTTCCGGGAATGTGTATGCCTCCGATCCGGTTTGCGGAAAAAGCGTAAAATAATGACGAATAATAACTAATTGATCCGAATGGATAACAACCGGAGGTAATTTTTAATTTATCTTTATATGCCGGGACAGTGTCCCCGGAAAACCCGTAAAAAAAATCTTTACCCCGACCTAAAATGAAAATGAAACTCCTCTTCTTCTTTGTGACCGCGGCAGTCTATCCGTTGTTGGTAGGAGCCGTTGCGCTGATTGTCCGGCTTATAAATTTCAGTGCCGGAACCGACCCGGCCGGTGCGGGCATGGCCAGGGGTTTTACGTTTATCTACTCAAGCATCTTCGTATGCATCGTCTGGTTCATTCTCTCTATCGTCCTGGCACAGGTATACTTCCGTGCGTGGTGGATCGGCCTTCTTGCGCCGGTAACGGTAGCCATAATCTTGCAGGCGATCTTTTTCGGCCAGAACTACATCCGGGATCATGTGCCCCATTCCTACACGGAATACGATGCGGACGGTAATGTTTGCGAAACCGGGAAAAAACTCAGGTTCCGAAGGCACGGTAAGATTACTGAATACCGTTCCGACGGCACGGTCTGGTCTGTCGAAACTTACCGGCATGGGGAACCGGACGGCCCTTGCGAGTTCTTCTACCCTGATGGCAAGATGATGGCCAAAGGCCGTGAAAAAGGCCACGACCGGAAACTGACGGGGATTCCCGACGGTACGTGGAGCTACTACCGCCAAGACGGCAGGCTGGACGACAGGCGGATCTACGAAAAGGGCGAACTGCTCAGCTCCGAAAAATACCTCTACTATTGCGACTCCGCCGGGCTTATCTGCACGATCGCGGATCGCAGGCCCTTTACGGGCAGACTCGAAAAGACCGGAATTGTAAGAAAGGCCTTTTTCCCGAATCTCTTTACGACACAGGTCAAAGAAGGGGTATGCGACGGCGGGTATTGCGAATATTACACCATAGACGGCAGACTGACCGTTGCCAAGACTGCGACTTACATCGACGGAAAGCTCGACGGCGCCGTGAAAACATATCACCCCAACGGACAGCTGAGAAGCGAGGGTTTCTATGCCGGAGGAGAGACCCAAGGCCGATATACGACCTACCATGCCGATTCGACGGCGTTCCGGCCGCATGGAAATATCGAATATTGCTGCGACTATCTCGACGACGAACGCTATGGTACGGCCCGTTGGTACGATGAGGACGGGAGACTCAGAATGGAGGAGGAGTATGTCGAAGGCAAACTCGAAGGCGCTGTAAAACGCTATGACAGCCACGGAAAACTCCTTTCGGTGTATACCTATCGTGATGACAGAAAAGAAGGACCCTATGAAACGCATGACAGCGACGGATGGTATTACAAGGGGCGCTACAAGAACGACAAGCTGGTTTACCGTGAAACGTATCGTTCCGACGGCTCGCTGAGTTCCACCTCCGAATGGACAGACGACGGCGGATTTATCCAAAATAATTACGATAAAAACGGGGAACTCATCAAATGATATTTATTGCCCTCCCTGGTTAAGGTGCATAAAAAAGCAGCAGTCCCATCGAGGCGCAGGGAAGATTTTTCGCCAAACCGCAAGACGCGACCTTGTACGTGAAGACCTCGTAAACATCTTTGCACCTGCAACGTAACGACGCCACAATACGATGGGAAGACAGCAAAACCGGAGGTAAACGAATTGTTAGGCAGATTCAAGACGGTAAGAATAGTGCCTGCGCTATTCGCAATATAAAGGGCGGAGCCCCCCCCCGAAAAAGAAAAACTCTCCGCTTCGCAAGAAGCGGAGAGCCTTTATACGGTTATGCCATTGTTGGAGAAAAGACTGGAGAACGGATTATAATGTACGGATATCTTTTGCCATATCCGATTTTGATTTATATTTGCATAGAGTTGTTTGACGAGATACAAGCGCAGCGGTTCATCGCAGTTGCATTGTTGC
>NZ_FR893429.1:0-1378 GCF_000435435.1 Alistipes sp. CAG:29
GGCGGTACGGACAAGAACCAGACCTATTTTTCCGCCGCATCGGTCAATTCCGACGGCATCATCCCCAACAACGAATACGATCGCTACAACTTTACTTTCCGCAACACCTCTTACTTTCTGAAAGATAAACTGCGGCTCGACGCCAGCGCCAGCTATATCTATCAGAAAGACCAGAACATGACCAACCAGGGCGTTTATTCGAACCCGCTGGTTCCGGCCTACCTGTTCCCGCGGGGCGAGAATTTTGACCTTTACCGTCGCTTCGAGCGTTACAACGAAGGGACGAAACTCATGGAGCAGTTCTGGAGTACGGACATGGAAGGCGGTGACTTGCGCATGCAGAATCCCTTCTGGATCAACTACCGCAACCTGCGCAACACGGACAAGAAGCGTTATATGCTGTCGTTTTCGGCCAGCTACGACATCCTCCCGTGGCTGAATGTCGCCGGGCGCGTGCGCCTCGACAATTCGAATTCGCTCTACACGCAGAAACTCTATGCCTCGTCGAATACGACCATCACCGACGGCGGCAAGAACGGCCATTATACCGAGGCCCGCGCTTACGACACGCAGACCTACGCCGATCTGATGGTGAACATCAACAAGACTTTCGGCGAGGATTGGTCTCTGAACGCGAATATCGGCGCCTCGATCAACAATATCAAGACCGACGAACTGTCGTACCGCGGCCCGATCCAGGAAAACGGCCTTCCGAACGTATTTAACGTTTTCGACCTCGATGACACGAAAAAACGTGCGGAAAAAACCGGCTGGCACGACCAGACCCAATCCATCTTCGCCTCGGTCGAAGTAGGTTGGAAACAGATGCTTTACCTCACGGTGACGGGGCGTAACGACTGGGCTTCGCAACTGGCCAATTCGCCCGAGTCGTCGTTCTTCTACCCGTCGGTGGGCCTTTCGTGGGTTCCGACGGCGACATTCAACATGCCGGATGCGATCAGCTATCTGAAGATCCGCGGTTCGATCGCCTCGGTAGGTATGCCGTTCCCGCGTCACCTGACGGTTCCGACCTACGAATACGACGCCACGAACAAGGTGTGGAAAGACAAGACGCACTATCCCATCGGCGACCTGAAACCCGAGCGCACCATCACCTACGAGGTGGGTCTGGATGCCCGTCTGTGGCAACACATCAATCTTTCGGCTTCGTGGTACCGGGCCGATACGAAAAATCAGACCTTCGACCCGTCGCTGCCGCCCTCGTCGTCCTATACGACCATCTACCTGCAAACCGGCCATGTCCGCAATACGGGTGTCGAACTCTCGCTCGGGTACGATAACCAATGGCGTGACTTTCGCTGGACGACGAACTTCACTTATTCGTGGAACAAGAACGAAATCCGCGAACTTGCGGCTA
>NZ_FR893430.1:0-2630 GCF_000435435.1 Alistipes sp. CAG:29
AAGAGTAACCCTAAAACCTGATCCAATGAAAATCTTTGAAAGAATCACAAAACGCTATGCGCTTCAGAATTACTATCTGCGGCGCAATTTCTACTGGCCGGATACGCTGCCGGAGATTCTCGATTATTGGCAGCAGCACAATGACCTGCCATTCCTCTACGGCGGCGATAACTGGCCGTATGATGCAATGTGCGAGCGGCAGCGCCGCAAGGGCGTCTATGCTTCGCAATACCTGACACCCGACCGCACGGCCCGCCAGATGGCGGCGCTGGCCGTGCGATATTTCGACAATGACAGCCGTATCGTGGACGCCTGCTGCGGTACAGGGCAACTTACGCGCGCCCTGCTCCTCGAAGGCGTGCATCCGTCGGCGATACTCGGCTTCGATGCCGATGCGGAACTGGTCGATCTTTACGAACGTCTCTATCCCGAAACTAATGCACTGCGGATGCAGTTCCGAGAGATCGATTTCCGCTGCGAGAACGTCATCGCCAACCCGCCGTTCGAAATTACGGAGTGTACATCTTTTCTGCAATGGCTCTCCCGTACGCAATGCTCGGGCGATTGGGCCGTGCTGCTTCTGTCGTACGGCTTTATCGACAAGCAGCGTCCCAAAGCCGTACAGGAGACGATGCGACATTTTATCATTCACTACCGGACACCCATGCAGGAGCCGTTCGCACGTACTGCCTGCCGTGCGGAGATCGTCGTAGTGGAACGGGCGTAGTGCATTCCGACGCGGGGAGACCCCCGCGTCAATGTTAAAATTTTATGTCATGAAACGAACTGAAGTGGTAAACATTCGTTATGCAGCATGCGATGTTTACATCGACCGTGCCGGCCGTGGTGAAGACGGTTATTTCGGGAATCCTTTTCGGCTGCTGCCAGGCATGAGCCGCGGTGCTACTTTGGACCGCTACCGCAGTTATTTTTACGGACGCCTGCGTACCGATCCTGAGTTTCGTCAGCGTATCCATGCTTTGAAAGGCAAACGCTTGGGATGCTTCTGTAAGCCTTATCCATGTCATAGGGATATTATCAAAGAATATCTCAATACCTTGGACGATGAATAAAGGTCGTATGCCCGGCGGCATTGCTATTCCGGGATTTTTTCCGTAATTTTACTGGGTATTCAGTATCGTCCGTTTTATGAACGAACACCCGGCAACTCTTCTGCGCTGTGTCGTGGAACGTATCACCTATCAGAATCCCGAGAACGGATACTCGGTGCTGAAGGTCAAGGTGAAGGGCTATAACGACCTTGTCACGCTCGTGGGTAACCTGCTGGAGGTTCCCGTGGGCAGCGTCCTTCTGTGCCGCGGCGAATGGAAGGTGGACAAACGCTACGGCAGCCAGTTCGTCGCCGCGACATGGGAGGAGACGATGCCCGCCACGGTGTACGGGATCGAAAAATACCTCGGCAGCGGATTGGTCAAGGGCATCGGCCCCCGGTTCGCCCGGGCTATCGTCCAGCGATTCGGAACGGAGACCATCGACATCATCGAGACGGAGATCGAACGGCTTTACGAAGTTCCGAACATCGGACGTAAGCGTGTGGCGAAGATCCGCGAGAGCTGGGAGAAGCAGAAAGACATCAAAAATGTCATGCTTTTTCTGCAGGGCTACGGCGTGAGCACGGCCTATGCGGCCAAAATCTACCGGGAATACGGCAAGGAGAGTATTGACAAGGTGCGGGAGAATCCCTACCGCCTTGCCGACGATATCTGGGGCATCGGCTTCAAGACCGCCGACGGCATCGCCGCAAAGATGGGCTATGAGAAAGAGGACCCGCGACGGTGCCGGAGCGGCATCCTCTATACGCTGGGACAACTTTCGGACGAAGGACATGTCTACGCCGGGGAGGAACAGCTGGTAAAGACTGCGGGGCAGCTTCTTGAAGCGGGCGAAACGGCTATCCGTGACACCCTCGCAGGGATGCTTCAGGCCGAAGACCTTATTCTCGACAAGGACGCCATTTACCTTCCTCCGTTCTACCATGCCGAGTGCGGTACGTCGCGTCGCCTGAGAGATTTGGCAGAGAGTCCGGGCCGTTCGTTGTTCGACGGGCTTTTCGATCCGTCGTCCCTCACCGCGGAAACCGGCATCGAATACGACGAAGTTCAGCTTGCGGCTATCCGGCAGGCCGTCACGTCCAAAGTCATGGTGTTGACCGGCGGCCCCGGTACGGGTAAGACGACTACGACGCAGGGAATTATCGCGGCCTTGAAAAAAGCCGGCCTGCGCGTGCTGCTGGCGGCACCGACGGGACGTGCTGCCAAGCGTATGAGCGAGGCGACGGGCATGGAGGCCAAGACCATCCACCGGCTGTTGGAGTACAACCCGCAGGACGGCTACAAGCGCAACGACGAGAACCCGCTGGAAGGCGACGCGCTGATCGTGGACGAGTGTTCTATGATCGACATCCTTTTGATGAACAACCTGCTGAAAGCCGTTCCCGTGGGTATGCGGCTGGTGTTCGTCGGCGACATCGACCAGCTGCCGAGCGTCGGTGCGGGAAACGTCCTGCGCGACATCATCGACTCGCAGCGTATCCCCGTCGTGCGGCTCGTGCGCATCTTCCGGCAGGCACAGAAGAGCCGTATCGTGATGAACGCCCACGCCATCAACCA
>NZ_FR893431.1:0-543 GCF_000435435.1 Alistipes sp. CAG:29
GTGTTTGGATGCCGAGCCGTATTTGCCGAGCGTTTCCAGCCGTTCTATGGTCTGTTTCAGATATTCTCCAACAGAACAATTCAATCGTTTGCTGTTCTGCTCAAAGAGATTTTCAAAGGTTACGGGAATATCCATAACCTCTAAACGCTGGATTTTCTTCTCGTACTCTTTTATTTTGGCTGTTATCTGAAACTGAATATTGTCCCTGTCGGGGCAGTCGTCCGTGACCTTTTGTGCTTCTGCGTCCCAATGTTTAAGCGCAACGGAAACGCCCAATCCGACTGCCTTTTTGCGTTTGCCCTGAAAGAATAAAAGGCACAATGGAGAGGTGGAATTTTTATAAATAATTTCTTTGCGGCATATAACTTTGAATGTCATTTGATTACATTGTTATATGCAGTTGGGTGTGTAGTTCTCTATGTGGAGCCTAATGTGTACTCTGCACCCTCAAACGGGCTGTTTTTGCCCTAAAAATGCCAAAGGGGAAGGAATAGTATAAACACAAAAAAGACCGATAATCATTGATTATCAGTCTTTTGCTTT
>NZ_FR893432.1:0-5798 GCF_000435435.1 Alistipes sp. CAG:29
TCTTCCCGGATGCCGCGCCCGGCGAACCGCTCCTGCAGGGGCAGCAGGTGATCGCGCTTTCGGGCATCGGGAGTCCCAAGCCGTTCCTCGCGGCGTTGCGCGGGAGCTACGGGGTGGTGGCCGAGATGACGCTCGACGACCATCATGTCTACAAGGTACGCGACCTGAACCGCCTGCGCGAATTGCTGGACAAGTTCCCCGGGGCGGTCATCGTGACCACGGAAAAGGATGCCGTAAAACTGACCAACCGCGCGAAGATCCCCGAAGAGATACAGCGCAGGATATACTATTTACCGATAAATATTTCATTCATAGAGGATTCGGCGACGGATTTTCTGCAAAAACTGGAAGAAGATGTTAGAGGAAATTAAAAAAACAGCGGCTTTTATCGACGCCGCCACGAGTTCTTTCGCCCCGGAGGTGGGCATCATCCTCGGCACCGGCCTGGGCGGTTTCGCCGATAAGATCGACACTGCATTCGCCATCGAATACAAAGATATCCCGGGTTTCCCCGTTTCGACCGTCGAGGGGCACAAGGGGCGTATGATCTTCGGCACGGTCGAGGGGCGCAAGGTAGTAGCCATGCAGGGGCGCTTCCACTACTACGAGGGCTACACGATGCAGCAGGTGACTTTCCCGGTGCGCGTCATGCAGCAGCTGGGCATCAAATACCTCTTCGTGTCGAACGCTTCGGGCGGGATCAATACCTCGTTCCGCGTGGGCGACCTGATGGTCATCACCGACCATATCAACCTGATGCCCAACCCGCTGATCGGCCGTAACATCGCCGAGCTGGGGCCCCGCTTCCCGGACATGCACAACTGTTACGACAAGGCGCTGATCGCCAAGGCCACGGCCATCGCCGAGGAGGAGAACATCAAACTCCAGTACGGCGTTTATGTCGGCGGCACGGGCCCGACGTTCGAAACGCAGGCCGAGTACCGTTATTTCAAGAATATCGGCGGCGATGCGGCCGGTATGTCGACCGTGCCCGAGGTGATCGTGGCGCGCCACATGTCGATCCCGGTCTTCGGCGTCTCGGTCATCACCAACTGCGGCCTTTCGGACGAGGTGGGTGACCACGAGGATGTGCAGCGGCAGGGTAAGAAGGCCGGCATCAAGATGGAAGTGCTCTTCAAACGTATGATAAAACAGCTGTAAGATATGGTAAACAAAGTGATTCTGGTGGGCAACGTGGGTATAGACCCCGAAGTCCGCACCACCGAGAGCGGCGTGAAGGTCGCCCGCATCCGCCTGGCCACGACCGAACGCTTGTTCGACCGTCAGGCCAACGAGGCCAAGGAGCATACCGAGTGGCACACGGTCACGCTGTGGCGCGGCCTTGCCGACGTGGTCGACAAATATGTCCGCAAGGGAACCCAGATCTATGTCGAGGGGCGCCTGCGCACCCGCGAGTGGATGGACAAGGATAATAACAAGCGTTATACGACCGAGATACTGGCCGATGTGATGAACCTGCTGGGACGCCGCAGCGACAACCCGGCCTCGGACGGAGCCCCTTCCGGGTATGGTTCGCAACAGCAAGCCCCGGCTTACGGACAACCTGCCCAGGGGGGATCCCAGCAGCCGGCGGCGCAGCAACCCGCCGCGCCGGCCGTTCCGGCGGACGATCCCGACGACTTGCCGTTCTGAGGGTTTCGGAAAGAATGGGCTGTCTAACCAGTCCCGAAAATCGAAAATCACCCCTGCCAGAGTTTATTCTGACAGGGGTGAAATCGTTAAAATTAGACTTGTTAGACAACCTCTTTCGTGTCATTCGATTATGTGTCGAACCGTGCTTCCTCCCGCCCGTATCACGCGGGTGCGTCGGAAGGTTCCCGGTTTGGTCGGGTAATCTGTCTCGTACTTGTCGCCACGGCCCGGGTCAATGAGACCGGCCGGTGCGGCGATGGCGTCCGGAGCGATAGGTTTTTCACGGTGTGGCGGTCTGTGGCGGAAATGATGCGATGGGCGGCAGGCTGTTTGATTTGCACAACCGTTCGCCGTTAACACGGCCTATTGCCATTAGCGACCTGTTGCCGTTTGACCCGTTGCTGTCTGCACGGCCTGGGGCTGTTTGCGGTCACTCGTTTTTGCGGATGTTGAGCCGCTCCCACAGCCATTCGGGGATCAGTTTCCAGAAAAATACCATGACCGCGTAGCGGCGGTCGATGACCACCCTGCGGCGCCGGCGTTTCAATACCCGCATGATGCGTGCTGCGACCTTTTCGGTCTTCATCAGCATCGGGTAGTGCCCGTCGCCCGCAAGCAACGGGGTGGCGACGAAACCCGGGCGGATGTCCGTAAAGCGGATGCCGAGTTTCTCCATGTGCGCGAGCTGCGCCAGCGCGTCGATATAGGTGTTCTGCATGCGCTTGGTAGCCGAGTAGGCCGGGGCGCTGCCGAGCCCCTTCGTGCCTGCGATCGAACTGATGACGGCCAGGTGCCCGCCTCCGTTGGCCCGGAAATAGCCGAAAGCCGCCGTAACCATGCGCACGAACCCTTCGCCGTTGGTGCGCAGGGTGTCGAGCTCGATCTCCGGCAGCAGGTCGGTGTTCCGCTTGCCGATGCCCGAGCAATGCAGGTAGATGTCCATGCCGCCCAGCTTGTCGATCAGGCGGGCGAGTTGTCCGGGTGCGTCGTCGCGCGTGATGTCCAGCGGTTCGGTCTCAACCTGTTCGGGGGCTGTGGCGCGGAGCGCCTCGAGCGCTTCTTCACGCCTTCCTGCTGCGCCTACGCGCCATCCTTCGCGGATGCACAGCGTCGCCACTTCGAGCCCTATGCCCGATGTGGCGCCTATGATGACGATACGTTTCATACCGGTCGGTTTTTGATGATTCACCTTTTAAAGATAAGGGCTTTATTCGGGAAATGCAAATAACTTACCGATACGCATCCGGGAAAGGAGAAAGTAAAAAAGAGTCGGTTCACGGCTCTTTTTCCTATCGTTTTCCCTTTTTTCTCTTTTCGGGCGCCTCCTTATGCGTGCGGGGTTCAGCAAGCAACAGCCGTTTTTCCGTGTCAGACAGGCACGAGGAGGCACGTCACAGCAGGAAATGCGTGGTTTGGTGCTCATTCACCGAAACGTAGGCCTGTACGAATTACCAGCCCCGGCCGACCATGTAGTTGAGCGCCTCAATGCTTGCAGGGTGCTGTGCGGAAGGCTCCTGACCCCGCGAGGAGATGAGCCCGCCGGATATGCAGGGCAGGGTGGTGAGCAACAGGGGTATCCGTTTCACAGGCCGGATGTCAGTGATCGTCGATTTCGCGCTGTACGCATTCGATGCCGACCTTGCGCAGCAGGTCGAGCCCCTCTTCCGAGCGGTACTCCTCGCAGTAAACCACCCGCTTGATACCGGCCTGGATGATGAGCTTCGAACATTCGATGCAGGGCGCCGCGGTGATGTAGAGCGTCGAGCCGTCGCAGTTGTTGGCGCTTTTGGCGACCTTCGTGATGGCGTTCGCTTCGGCATGGAGTACGTAGGGTTTGGTCTTGCCGTTCTCGTCCTCGCAGACATTCTCGAAGCCCGAGGGCGTGCCGTTGTAACCGTCGGAAATGATCATCTTGTCCTTGACGATCAGCGCCCCGACCTTGCGTCGTACGCAGTACGAATTTTCAGCCCAGATGCGGGCCATGCGCAGGTAACGCATGTCCAGCTGGCGTTGTTTTTCCTCGTTGTAACCCATAATCCGTTGTCCTCCTCCGTGCGGGAGGCTTATTGCTTGTCGATGAATACCTTTTTGACGGCTTCGAGATACCCGTACCCGAATACATTGCAAGGCATCAGGTAGCTGGTCTCCGTCCATTCGTTCCAGCTGTTGACCGTAATCAACGGTGCCCGGTCGGGATGTGCGTCGATGTACTCACGCGCCATGCGGAGCCCCCTGGCGAAATTTTCCGGCGTGTTGTTCTTCACCACGGCGCTGTGCCCCGTGCGGGGACTGTTGTCCCAGCCGACGCTGATATGCGGGTAGTAGGTGAAATCGTACGTGGCGTCGATCCTCGCCCATTCGTCGCGCACCTGCTCCAGGATGGTCAGGTAGTCCTGGTCGACATTGGCGAAATGCGCGAACTGGTAGTGCGTGGCGCCGGTGAATCCCAGCGTCCGGATAAAATCGTTTGCCGGGTTTTCCGTCTTGCTGCCATCGAACCCGCTGTAATTGAGGTTGATCGACCACATGGCAAACTGGAGTTCCAGCCCCGGGAACCCGGCTTTCTTCACCTCCTTCTTGAACCATTTCAGGGCATCGGCCGTCTGCTCCACGCCGCCCAGTCCCGCGATCAGTTGCGGCAGGTCGTAAACCATGAAGACCGGCTTGCCGTCGATCTTGTAGTATTGCGGGTGCTTGAAATACTTTTCGATGTTTCGCCGGCATATCTTTTCGAACTCCTCGCGGTCGACCTTTCCCGTCCAGATCACATTCTGCTCGTGTACGCGCGCCAGGCGCGTATCCCAATGGTTGAGTACGTCGTGGTTGGCCCACATGAGGTAAAACCGCATTTTGTCCACGTTGCCGGCCTTCAGGAACCCGTTGTCGAGCGTGGTCTCCATGAAAGGCCGTCCGTCGTACCAGTACCAGTCGAAAATAAAGACGTTCACGCCGTGACGGGTCGCCTGCTCGATCTCCATCGACATCACCGCCGGGTCGGCTTCGTTGACATAGCCCCACAGCGGTTTGCGATCCCAGTAGTGCCCCGGATTGCGTTGCTGCATGGTCATAACGGTTTCCCATTCCCCGATCCCCATCGGCCAGAAAGGCCGCAGGCGCGGGTCGTCCGATGCATAGGCGGGGTAGACATAGGCCGCCACGTCGTATTGCTTCGGGGCTTTGCCTTGTTGCTGCGCAGCTGCGCGGCCCGCCCCGCAGGCAAGGCAGAATGCCGCGGCCGTTATGCTGTATTTTACCAGGGTTTTCACCGTGCGGAAGAACTTGTTTGCAGGAGGTTAAATTTGGTTAAATTCCTTTTCCGTGGCACTGCTTGTATTTCTTGCCGCTTCCGCAGGGGCACGGGTCGTTGCGGCCGACCTTCTTCTCGACATGCAGGGGCATCGGTTTCTGTTTGTCCTGCTGCCCGGCCTGAGCCGCAGCCTGCATGCGCGAGGCCTGCAACTTGTTGACGTCGACCTTGGCACGCTCCTGACGCTCCCGCTGTACGGCCTCGGCGTTCTGGTCGCGCACCGGGATGTAGGCTTTGTTGAGGATGGCCAGCACGTCGCGGTTGACCTTGACGATCATCTTCGAGAACAGCCCGAACGATTCGAACTTGTAGATCAGCAGCGGGTCTTTCTGCTCGTAGGTGGCATTCTGCACGCTCTGGCGCAGGTCGTCCATCTCACGCAGGTGCTCGCGCCATGCATCGTCGATCGAGGTGAACATCACCACCTTCGAGAATACCCTGAAGATCTCCGCCCCGTCCGAATTCTTGCATTTCAGCAGGTTTACCGGGACGTTGTAACCCAGGTGGCCGTCGGTGATCGGGAAATAGATGTTCGAATCCAACTGGTCTTTCCGATCCTCGTAGATGCGCTCCATCACGGGGCGTACCGTGTCGGCCACGGATTTCGCGCGGCGTGCATAGGCATCCTTGAGGTCTTTTACGATCAGTTCGGCCAGCTCGGCAGGTTTCGCCGAGCCGTAGGTCGCCTCGTCGAACGAGGGCTCGATGGCCACTTCGCGGATCAGCTCGAACCGGAAATCGTCGAATTCGATGCCGCGGTTGACCTCCACGAAGTTGTCCGCATAGTCGTACATGATGTTGTTCAGGTCGATTTCGATCCGCTCGCCATAGAGCGCGT
>NZ_FR893433.1:0-10444 GCF_000435435.1 Alistipes sp. CAG:29
ATTTAATTAACTAATTACAAATATACAATGCAAGATTATTTAATATTGTAATGTTCTTTGTATTTGGCTTGCAATACCTTAAATACTTCTTTATAGTCGGGGTCTTCTGAAACCAGTTTTATTCCATCTTTGTCTCGGAAACTTGCTGTTACCATCATATCAGAAGCTTTCAGCGTGAAGCTCCATGGATAACAGAAATCTTCGGCACTGTCTCCGAAGTCAAATATAATATTAAACGGGCTCGTGTTGTCCAAACCAATACATTCTAATACGACAGTGCTATTTGCTGAATATTCCTTTGCGATCTTCGTATTTCGGACAGTGAAAAGCATACCTGCTCCAGCAATGTTGGCTATTCCCATAATAGGATAATCTGCTTTTTGGGTGAAGAAGAACTGCATATCGAATCCCCTCCGAGAATTTTGATCGGTGATTGCTTTCGTACTTTCTTTGAAAGAATAAAACGCATTGTCAATTGCCAAAGCATATCCCTGCACATTCGTAGTTTTTGCCTTTTCTTGCGCTGCTACAGTGAGGCACAATGCCAGCCCCACAAGGATTAAAATAATTTTTTTCATGATTGTTTGTTTAAGGTTCGTTAATTTCTTTATGATAAAAATAATGCTCCTAAAGATATGATTCTGAGAATGGGTAGTAATAATGTGAGAATTAAGCCTACGATAAATAGAAAAATAGCCTCACCTGCACTGAATACCCTGCAAAGAGCTAAAATAATGAGCGCAATGAAATAGCCGATGAAATTAAAGAAGATAGAAGCCACTATTAGCACGATTAGTCCCAATAAAGACCATAAACAACCGCCTCGGTCTTCTTTCTTCTCCGGTTGGACATTGATAATGGTTTCATTGTGTGTTGATTCGGTCGGGCATATCGGATGTCCGCATTTAAGGCATGCCGGAGCATAGCGGGAAACTTCAGTGCCGCAAGCCGGGCAATGAATCAAAAGAGGTTCTGGTTCCGGTTCCTCGGCAGGGGTTTCTTCCGGGGCTTCTTTTGTTAAAGTCATTTTTGGATATTTCTGTCTTAAGTACAAAAATCCTATGATGAACAACAGAATCACGATAATTGACCCCATAATACCGTATTCACCGAAATATTCCTGTATAAAGGTTGGTGTGGTTTCTTCCATGGAAGGTTAATTTATTCGTCTTTCTCCAATTTTCGGGTGCGATAGATGATTAACAATCCTAAACAAAAAGCAGTTACGGCTATTCCAATGGCGAGTCCTGCCCCAATAGAGAGAAGTAGATGATTGATTGAGTCGATAAGGTCCGTTAAAGAGGGGTTTTCCTTGAAATCTTTTGAAAAATCATAAAGGTCTTTAATAGCATCTCCTATTAAGTACATAATAACAGCGGGTGCTATTAGGCATGCAAGCATAAAGAGTGATTTGAGATAGCTTATGCCTCCCAATTTTATCGTGATTGCAATTCTTTGTAGTTTCGAATGTTCTTCAGTCTCTTTATATAATCGGCGGCCTTCCCAATAAAATATGAGGCCTAATACTAAAGTTATAGATACAATTAGTCCCATAATAATGCAAGTTAGTAATTATGCAGTACGTTAAGTTTATTCTTTACAAGACGAAGAATACGCTGTGGAGTATAATTCGCGGCATTTTTGAACTATTCTTTGTTGGTTGTTATTGTATTTCTTTCGGATTAAGTCATCACATCCTAACACACGGATTGCAGCTTCATATCCTTTCAGCATAAAATAGAATCCGAAATCCTTTTGATCGCCAGTTATTAAATCATAAAATTCTTGAGGATCATGTATTTGTTTAATTAGACCGAAAGTGTCCATTTCCGGAAGGTCGTTTTGGTAGTTCTCGGTTAAAATTTCTTGGGGTGTCATACCCGCCGTTTGTTTTGCATGCTTGAAAAATTGTTGTGCGGTACAATCTCCATCGTTTAATCCGACAATAAATCCCATTGCGTAGATCTGTTCAAAGGTCGCTTTGTATATTGAGTTGTCCAGTTGGGAGGATTGCCGTGCTGATGCTACAAATGCAGTTGTCATAGCTTCCCAATCCAACATGCTTGCATCGGTTGTAAGGTCTTCGAGAAAATATAATTCCGGGTAATCTTTTTTATATTCAGCCATATTGAACATTAAGACTGAATCTTGTCCTTGAACTTTGTAATACCAGTATACATCGAGAGTTTCGTCGGTGTAGGAATAGATAATAGAATCTTGTATGGCGGCAAAGCATGGAGAATCACAGCATTCCGAGATACAACGATCTACCTCCGAAACTAAAGCATTCATTTCTGAATAAGGTTTATTTGTTATTTGTGATAGGATACTTGCTCTTTGTGCAACATCTAATGTGTCACAATATAAAATGTTATTAAGGGATTCGCTCATGCCCACCAATTCCTGAAAAGCACGCCCTTTAAACGGCTGTTTGAATTGGGTTTTCAGTTGTTCTAACGGCGAAGGGGTTGACGGCTGCTGTGTGGAGTTTGTTGCCGTTCTCGTATTGATAAATGCGTTTTTTTTGTGAATTAAAAAATATCCGCATAGAACCGTTATTATACACAGTAGAGAGATGATTATTCGTTTCATGATATTTGGTTAATAAAGGCTTGTCAATTTCCCGTCGGTGAAAACTAAAATAGAGTATTTGGGCGTTGATGCACCTACGCTGTCGGCAAATCCCATCAGTAAGGCTAAAGCCATTGCGTCTTCGCCGGAAAGTTGTGTCATCGCTGCGGCGACTTGCATGTCTTGTTTGTCCTTATTAAAAGTCCATGTTTCAACCCTGTGCCCGGATCGTATGCTTTTTCCTATATCGTATGATTTTATGTCAATTACCTCCTGACACATTTGTTGGGTCATGCCAAGTTCGAGTTTCCCTTGATAAATAAGTGCGCCATATCGTTGACCATATTTTCGGACGAATGCTTGCTTTTTTTGTTCTTCAGCCTGATGTTTCTGCTTTTCATCTGCGAGTTTCAGAGAATCGGCGCGAGCTTTTATTCGTTGTTGCGCCACAAACGCCTTAGTAATTGAGTCTCGTGCTCGTTCTTTGGCGCGCTGCTGAATCTGGTATTCACGAGGGGATAATCCGTCTTTCCATTTTCCCGTTTCGATATGCCCTGTGGCGGCAAAAACCATTGTGCCTTCATCCGGTACTCCGTTTTTCAGTCTGCCTATGAACTTATCTCCGGCCGCATTGGTGATTTCCATGTTGACTGTTCCTGTAAATGGGACGATATTACCCTCAAAAACGCATCCAGCTGGAATTTCCCATTTGTGATTTGCTCTTTTTATTTCCGTGATGTTTCCGTAGCGATATTTGCCGCTTGACGGGGTGTCGGATATGAAATTTCCCTCGAATGTGTCGCCACAGGCATATTCAATTTTACCGTAACGAAGGTGCTTTTCGTATAATCTTCCGGTAAAGCGGTCGCCATCTTTCGTTGTTAATGTGCAATCAAAAGTGCCTGTATAAGGTTTTTTATCTTTGATTGTTCCTGTAAAACTGCAATTTGCCGGGTAGCGCCATATCTTATATCCCAGCGTAATATCTCCCTCGGAGGCAAATATCATCGTTCCAAGGCCGGAAGAAAAAATCATCTTTCCATTTTGGATGGAACTCTCGCTAATTTCTCCTTCAAAAATATCTCCGTAGGCAAATTTGTAAGTTCCACGCTTACATTGATCATAACACCATTCTCCATTGAGTTGATCCCCGTTGGCAAAATACATGATACCCGTGCCATGCTTAAATTTCATTTTTCTAATAATGAATCCTTTGGGGCTAACTTTTCGGATTTCTCCGACATATTTGACGCCATTCTCGTATTTAATGGTGGCGCGTTTGGGTTTGGATGATTGGGCGAAACTGTTAAGGCTGATGAACAGTAAGCCGATTAGGGTTGTAAGTAAAAGTAGACGTTTCATGATTGCGAAATTTTATGCCATATACGAGCCGCAGACTTTTTACCATTCATATTGATAGATATGCGCTTGGGACCTTTCTCAATTTGTAACAAATCACGATTTCGGCCAAGAAATTTTCCGATTTCAGAAGATATTGTCGTATTCCGGGCTTCAATTGTGGTCTTACGTGCATATAGCCCCTGCATCTGAATATACTGGGTTGCAAAATGACGTTCGAAGTTTCTTGTGAAATCGTGTGAGTGGAAATCCGGTGCAGGGAGGTGCTTATAGATATACTCGCGTAATGCGCGAATGCCAATTTCTTGCAAGATAGTGTGTACGGTAGTTTTAGGCATGGTAGTAAACATTGTTGCCACCCAGCCCCGACTTGGCATGATTACAAAAAGAAAGTGTGGAGCTGCCCGTTTTATTCGAATAGAGGTTCTGGAATACCTTTGCTGAAATAAACTGACACAAGACCCCACACCTGTATAGTATGGGGATTAATCTCGCATACCAATACAAGTGATGAGTGCCGTCGTTTACCCTCAGCAAATTGAATTTTCCAGATTCCTATTCGAGGTTAAATCGAAACACTTTCACCAATATACGCCGCTTGCGCGACAAGACAAAGGTAAAAAATATTTCGTAATTGACGACACCCATCGGGGCCTTGTTGTGCAAATTTCGCCAAACATGCTTTCGGGTATTATCTACGCAGGGATGCAGATATAATAAAAAAGCTGGAGCCTTGAAGGGCTCCGGCTTCACTCGCGGCACGATGGGGTTATTTGAAAGTTATATTATACCTTTGACAATGATAAAAGAAAGTAGCTATATCCACATCATCGTGATTTTTGATACACCAGTCAAACATTTCATCGCATTCAGTATGATCGTAATCGGGATGCCATTTACTTACCAAGTGGAAAAGTCGTAACCCTTCTTCGGGCCCAAATTCACTGGCGAGAGCTTGTCCGATGGATTTCCAAACGGCACGTCCAACAGTGATATCAATCTGTTTTTTCTGAATTATTTTTATCAGTGAATATGCCCGTTGTTTTGTGACTACATCCATTTCGGCGTTTCGAGCCTTCTTCACCCTGCGCGGCGCACTGTATTTGTTCGGCTTGTAATACAAGTACGGAGGAGCATCAGGGTTGAAATAGGGGTGAGGGTCATAGCTGGCCACACGCAGCCTTACGACATCGCTGCCACTTTCATCGACGATTAGTGGCGTCCGTTCTTGTATTTCGTCCACGAGAGCATAAAAGTGAGCTTTATGGCGTTCAGGATAAGCTATTCGAAAGATGCAGCATAATCCATCGCCTCCAACAGATAGCCCAGCATAGCATAAACTGCTGATTCTTTCTTTCAACATATTTTTGACCAAGTTCCATCGCCCTTTTACACGGGGGTTTTGTTTCCCATCAATATCGATGCAGATATAGCCGCTATGAAGATGTTGAAGCCTCTTTTTGGCGCGTGTGTCGAATACACCGGCAACGGTTACGCACGGTATCTCGAATTTCTTGATTTTGGCGCGTATGTCCGGATCTTTAGTGCCTCGATATTCGTCTACTATATTTTGGTAGGAGGTCGTTAATAAAAATGTCCATAAATCGACCGTTGCGACAGGGGTTGTGCTAACTACGTTTGCAAAGAGCGAAACTTGAGGCCCAACAATGTCTTCTGGAATCCTAACAACGGTGTTTGTCCTTGAGAGTGTGAGTTTATTGTTTTGGTTCATTGCGTTTGAAATTATCATTTTATCCGATGGTTGTGGATATGATTTTGTTATTCAGTGTTTTGCGTATTGACTTGTTGCCTGTTTCTTGTATGTTTCTAGTCCGGTTATTGCTCTGAGAAATAAGACGGGATGTTTTAAGTCCCGTCATTATCCGCTTTCTCGTCATCATCTTTCCCGCCCCAATTACTCTCGACTTTTCTATCATATTTTTGCGAGTTCACATCCACCTGCTTCCGCCAACTGACGAAAGATTGCATAATACGTGTTGGTGTCTTTGTAGGCGGTTCCTTCTGATAGAATGCATAATCCATCAATACTCTGAATGCTCTTAAATGGAGCCGTTCCGGCATTAATTTAATAGATTCGTAAAATGAGATGAAACACACAAAGGATTCTCGGGGTTTTTGTCTCCGGCGCTTCTTGGGAGCTTCCTCCTGTAGTTCGATAAATTCATTCAGTTCGTCTTCAGAAATGTCGGCCAGTGCTTCCAAAGGGTTAAATTCTGTTTTCATAAATTTTTTAATTATTAAGTTTTTTTAATTGTTCTTTACAGTATTGCCCGACGGTGGGGATTGAATTCTCTTTCATCCAGTCTTCGATTTCCTGTCGGATGAACACCAAGCGCCGTCCCCCGTGGGCGGGTCTATGAAATGGGATGAGTCGTTGATGTGTGAACTTGTAGATCGTGGCCTTTGAATAGCCTGTAAGTTTAATCACATCATTGATGCCCATAATTTCTGGTGGAGGTGATTCCGGCTTATTAGGATAAGAGTTGGGGCGATTGCCGAAGCCGAGGCTCACGCAGAGTTCGATAAATTGCTTTACCGAGAGTCCCGCGATGGGGAAATCATCCCCGAATTTTGAGAAAGAATTAGTATGCATAATCTTAAAAAATTAAGTTATGCACTCCTAATACGAATGGATATTTTGACAGTATTTTGATTTTATTATAAATATTCCTTATAAATATTGATTGTCAATATTTTGTGTATTTTTATTTTGAAGATTTTATATCGTTTTTTTATGGATTAGACAAAAAATATGACTGGTGTTCCCAGTCATATTGTATTGATTATAAGATGTAATGTAGGAAAAGATACTATTGGCTGAAGTTTTTTTGCTTTTTTTATGCGGTTTTTGTGTCGTTTATATAATTTATCCTGTTATATGAATTTTATATCCTGTTATATAAATCTATGCCGACGAAATATTTTTTCTAATTCTCTGAAAATACATTTGTCTTTTGGGCTATGGTTGGCAACAGTTTTAACTTTGTTTGCCATATGCCAGACTGTGTTATAGGAGTTGATTTTCAATTCGGTCATGAGCCATTTAACAGATACTTTTCGGGGGTAAAACGATATTGCATAGATGACATAGCTCCATTTAACTAAATCGATGCGTGTCTTGAAAAATATTGTCTCTTGCAGGATAGACCATTGTATACTGCAATGATGACAAAGAATATTTTTTGAAGCGTATTTGCTTCTGCTGTGGGTGTTGAATCTTTCGCATTTAGGGCAATATGTTCTCTTCCAAATTTCATTGTAAATTAGGTCAAGGATGTCGTTTTCAGAACCTACTCTTTCTGAAAAGTCATCGTAATCTACTATGTCTTCGTACATTAGAATCCAAAATAATTTTGCAACTTGATTATGCCGTCCTCATGCTTTTGTGGATTTTTCCTTTTCAGCTTTCTAATATTGAGTAGCTTCCATTGAACCGACGGATAATGCTGGAAATCTTGGTATTCCGATGCGTCCCAATCCGGCGTCCCGTCCTCGAATCCGAGTAAAAATGCTTTGTCGGTCGGTGTCAGATGGTCGTTGATATACTCGACCAGTCGGCGGCGGGTCGCTTCGTACTGCTCGTAGGTGAACGGCGTTGAGGACATGCCCTCAAATTGGTTGGTCAGGGCGTCGCGCTGGTCGTTGAAATTAGGATTAAGGGACTCCAAGATCGGGCGGTCGCTTCCCAGCAGGCAGAAGATGAAACCGCGCTTGATCTGGTCAAAGTCTTTGATATAATCGAGCATCAGACTTACATCGAACAGGTCGCGCGGGTGCTGGCGGTCGAGTGCCGCCGTGATCTTGCCACCGTAGAGTTGTGACAGCGGAACGATGCGGGCTTTGCAGAATACGCCGAAATCTTCTTGGGCGAGGTCGCATAAGGGCAATTCGATGGGCGGTGCGATAATGCCGCGCTTCACGTCGTTTACCTCTACTTTGACGAAATGCCCGTTATGGGTGCAGATCAATTTGTTGGGAACTTCGCGTATTGCAATGCCCGGTATTGCAGCCTCGATCTTTGCCTTTATCGCTTTCAGCCGTTCTTTGATATGGGCGAGGCTTGCTTCCCGCGGCTCGACGGGAATATAGGTCAGGTCGATGTCTACCGAATATCGCGGCAGATTTTGCACGAACAGATTGATTGCCGTGCCGCCGTGAACGGCAAAACATTCTTCCGTCGAAATAATCGGGATGATGCGGAGCAACAGCCGCACGCGCTCTTTGTACTCTTGATTAATCATTTTTCAGTTCTGCCGGAATAGTGATTTGGTATTTCTTATCGTAAACGCCTCCTTTGGCGATTACCCGCTTGCCACTGCCGAGGTCTATTTTGTCGAGGTTGAGGGCCCCGAACCACGCATGATGGGCCTTTTCGGCCATAAAGAGGAACAGCCGCTTCACTTTGACGGAACGGCACTCCTCCAACAGTCGTTGCACATTCTTTGGCGGGAGTATCGACAGCATTTCCATCACATAATAGAGGTCGGTAATGTCGTAATATTGCGGAGCGAGGTGCAGACACTCCATAAATGCCCGTTCTGGGGTAGAGATCGGCAACTCGAAAACCCCTTGTCGGGTGGTGGTGATTCCGGTGTCGGAATTGAATATTTCGGTGGTAAACAGCCGGAGCGTAACTCCCCAGTCGTATTTTCTGAACCAAAGCGGTAAATACTCCTTTTGTGGCGCAGACAGCGAAACGGTTGGCCTGCCCATCGGGAGGTAGTGCGAATATCCGTGTATCTCCAATGCCGACATGGCTCCGATTGTCAGATGTTTGTCAGCCTGTGTATTGAGGCTGTACATGGCTCCGTATAATGTAGGCGTATCGCCCGTGCGGATCATTGCACCCGTGCCTATGGGGGTCAGCCAAGCGGATTCGACGTATCTGTGTTGGGTGGAATGCGGTATGTTATTTTGCTTCATCCACGAGGTCAGATACACGGCTCCAGCCGGAACCTCTTGCAGTAATTGGTTTATTTTCGACTCGTTTTTTACGCTCATAGCGCAAATATACAAAAAATATTAAACCATTGTTGGCCTATTACAAAACTTTTGCTGCCTCGTTGATTACCTTGTTGTCGAAGCTGTCGAGGTAGGTGTTGGTCGTCTCAAGGTCGGCATGACCGAGCATCTGCGAAATGATTTCGCGCGGGATTTTATTGTATTGCAAGGTCATTGCCATTGTATGACGGCTTACATAGCTGGTCAAATGATAATCGATGCCGAGTTCTTCGGCCAACGATTTCAAATATTTCTGATATTTGGCGTAACGGCTTCGGATGTGGTTGTATAGCTTCTCGCCCGTATAGCCGGAACAAGTGATGATCGGTAACAAATAATTTTCGACGGTTGGCGAGGCAGATTTCAGCTGTTCGATCAATCCCTGAATCTCCGGCGTAATGTGGATTCGGATGGCAGTTGCGTTCTTTTGGTGCTTGATTTTGTTGCGTTTGTAAACGATATAATTCCCGTCAGCCAGCCGTTGAATATGATCGGTCGTAAGGTAGGCCATATCGACGAACGACATTCCGTAGCAGTAGTAAGAAAAAAGAAAGAGTTGCCGGGCGTATTCGTTTTGGGGATTCTGTGCGGGCGTATCTTTGAGTTTTTGCAAGTCTTGAGGCGGGAGGTAGCGTTTCTCGGTCGCTTCTTCCAACTTGGCAATCTCGAAGCCGCCTTTGACGAAAGGATAGGTCGCTTCCGAACCGACACCTTCTCGTTTCGCTTGATTCAATATAGCCCGCAATGCCTTGAAATAATATTTGCGGGTATTGCCCTTGCAACCCCGCTTTTGCAGGAACGTATCGAAATTGCGCACGTAACGCAGGTCGATGTCGGAAAACAGCCGTTGACTCAGTTTGCCGTCGTAATATTTGAGCAGTCGAAGCGTTTCGAAATAGCATTTGGCGTTGCCCGTATGTCCGGTATCCCTTAATGTTTGGATGTGATTTTCGAGGTATGCGCAGAATTTTCCCTGCTTGGAGGGGTTCAAAAATGTTTCCTCAAATTGGTTCAGTGTCCAGTCGATGCCGTCTATCTCGAATTTCTCGATAATCTCGCGGGCGCGGGCTTTGACTTTGTCCAAAAAAGCATTGTCCTGAATTCGTTTCTTATTGGCCTCCCGCTGCTTTTCGCCTTTCAGATTCCGTTCGATGGTAAGTCGTTCGGCCGAATTGTCCCAATAGGCCGGATCGACGTATAATTTCAGACTGATGCGCTTGCGACTGCTGTTTTTAGTGACGCATAATTGGAGAATGTGATACCCCATTGAATTGGGTTTGTATTTCCGTAAAACGATGCGAACAGAGTAGGCCATTTTCCGATGTAAAATAGATGGTGGTACAAAAGTGGTACAAGAAAAATCGCAATAGATGACAATAAGGCAAAATCGCAATTCTCTGTACGTGATGTAAATATACTAAAATAAAGTTAATTACTTTTATCGGAAAAAATAAATTTCTCCTCTGGGGGGCGCGTGGTCGCAAGTTCGAAT
>NZ_FR893434.1:0-17803 GCF_000435435.1 Alistipes sp. CAG:29
TGTTCTACCACATCTCCACCGACGAGGTGTACGGGGCGCTGGAGCTGACACGTCCCGAGGGAGATGCTGCGGGCGGGGAGAGCGGCGGCGGGCCCTTCGGCGAGGAGTTCTTCACCGAAGAGACGAAGTACGATCCGCACAGCCCCTACTCGGCCTCGAAAGCCTCGTCCGACCACTTCGTGCGAGCCTACCACGACACGTACGGGATGCCGACGCTGGTGACCAACTGCTCGAACAACTACGGGCCCTACCAGTTTCCGGAGAAGCTCATTCCGCTGTTCATCAACAACATCCGCCACCGAAAGCCGCTGCCCGTGTACGGCCGTGGCGAGAACGTGCGCGACTGGCTGTATGTCGAAGACCATGCGCGGGCCATCGACGTGATCTTCCACAGGGGTAAGGTCGCCGATACGTATAACATCGGGGGCTTCAACGAATGGAAGAACATCGACCTGATACGGGTGATCGTCAGGACGGTGGACAGGCTGCTGGGGAATCCCGAGGGGACATCCGAAAAACTGATTACCCATGTCACCGACCGTGCCGGACACGATATGAGGTACGCCATCGACTCGCGCAAGCTCAAGCGCGAACTGGGCTGGGAGCCCAGCCTGCAGTTCGAACAGGGAATCGAAAAAACTGTCCAATGGTACCTCCAAAACCAAAAATGGATGGACGACATAACTTCTGGCGAATACCAAGAGTACTATCAGAGCATGTATAAGGACAGGTAAGCCTACCAAACAAAAAATCCGGCAAACAAAGGTAAACAGAATGACAGTCCAGGCATCATCGGGAAATAACAAACGCATAGCGAAAAATACTCTTCTGCTCTATTTTCGGATGATATTCATGATGGCTGTAAGTCTATACACCAGCCGAGTCGTCCTGAATACGCTGGGGGTCGAAGATTTCGGTATATATAACGTCATCGGCGGAGTCGTCGCCATGTTCTCCGTCATTTCCGGCGGATTGTCCGCAGCGATAAGCAGGTACATAACATTCGAGCTGGGACAGGGCAATACCGCAAAATTAAAATCCGTATTTTCATCGTCGGTAACAATCCAGATCGGGCTGGCGCTCCTGATCTTCGTATTGGCCGAAATAGGGGGCGTATGGTTCCTGAATGAAAAAATGAACCTGCCGGAGAGTCGTATCGGCGCTGCCAACTGGGTGCTTCAGTGTTCCATACTGACGTTCATGGTGAACCTGATCAGCGTTCCGTACAATGCGGCGATCATTGCACACGAACGAATGCAGGCTTTTGCGTATATCAGCATTATCGAAGTAGTACTCAAGCTGTTGATCGTCTACATACTCGTCATTTTTTCATTCGACAAGTTAAAATTGTACGGTATATTACTACTGGCCGTCGCCTGTGTCATCCGGATCGCTTACGGCATCTACTGCAAGCGAAATTTCAAAGAGTGCACATATCATTTTACATTCAACAAAGCCCTTCTGAAAGAAATGATGGGATTTGCCGGCTGGAATTTCATCGGGGCTTTTGCGGGGGTTTTGCGGGATCAGGGGGTCAATATCGTCATAAATCTGTTTTGCGGCCCGGTCATCAACGCAGCGCGCGCTATCGCATTCCAGGTGAACGTCGCCGTCAACGGATTTGCAACTAATTTTATGACTGCAATCAATCCGCAAATCACGAAAAGCTACGCATCGGGCGACTACCTGTATATGCTTACATTGGTACAAAGCGGCGCCCGTTTTTCATTCTACCTGCTGTTGCTGCTATCGCTCCCGATCATCATCGAAACGAATACGATCCTGACGCTATGGTTGAAAAACGTCCCGGAATACACCGTAATCTTCGTCCGGCTGGTTCTGGTATTCGCCATGTGCGAAGTCTTGTCCGGCACGCAAATAACGGCTTTGCAGGCAACCGGCAATATACGGAACTACCAGATCGTCGTCGGAAGCCTTCAATTGCTCAATTTTCCGATCTCCTACCTATTGCTGGGCAAAGGTTATGCACCAGAGACGACCATGTACGTAGCCATTTGCCTCTCTTTGGGATGCCTCTTCGCCCGCCTCTGGTTTCTTCACCGGCAGGTGGAAATATCCATAAAGTCCTACTTTACCCAAGTGCTGTTGAATGTCTGCGTAGTGGCTGTTCTGGCAGCAATCTGCCCTATAATAGTCTCTCACCTGATGAATGCCGGCATTTTGCGGTTATTCGTAGTTTCCGGCGTATGTGCCATCGCAACTTTGATCGTCATTTACTATGTCGGACTGTCGGTGCAGGAGCGGATTTTCGTGCAGAAAAAAATAGTAGCCAGAATCAAACAGAAATGTTCTGCATAAAAGTATGATCAATATTGCAGATATACACGATTGTTTCGGATGCGGGGTTTGCGCCAAGGCTTGTCCCAAACAAATCATCGCATTGAAGTTAAATAAAAACGGCTTTTACGAACCCCGCATCGAATCGGCGGATCAGTGTATAAAATGCTCGATCTGCGTAGAGGTTTGCGCTTTTGCAGCAGACAGCCAGGTTATAGACCTTAAACCGACAAGTTATGCGGCATGGAGCCTGAACGACGATATCCGCAAAAATTCATCCTCCGGGGGAATCGCTTTTGAAATCGGCCGGCAAATGCTGCAGCAAGGCTTCAAAATATGCGTCGTCCGTTATAATTATGCAAAACAGATTCCGGAACATTATATCGCACGAAACGAGGAAGAGCTGGCTGCATCTGCAGGAAGCAAATATCTGCAGAGCGATACAACCGACGGATTTGCGGGAATAGATATCCATGACAAATACGTGGTGACGGGCACCCCTTGTCAAATCGCATCTTTCCGACGCTACATCCGGCGTTTCAGGGTTGAATCGAATTTCATCCTCGTGGATTTCTTTTGCCATGGAGTTCCGTCGATGCTGTTATGGCAAAAATACCTGCGCACGATCGGCGAAAACGCAAAACTCACGGACATCAAATGGCGAAGCAAACGGCGGGGCTGGCACGACTCATGGGCCATGGACTACACATATTCGGCATCAGACGGAATAGCCAAAGGATTTTCAGCATTATCGGATGGAGATCTTTTTTATAAAATATTCCTAAAAGATATGTGTTTAGGTTCTGCCTGCTACAAACAGTGCAAATATAAACTCGACAACTCAGCCGCGGATTTGCGGGTCGGCGACCTCTGGGGTTCCCGCTATCAGGATAACGAACAAGGTGTCAGCGCGCTGATCCCGTTCACGGAGCGAGGCCAAAATATCGTCGAAATATTGCAAGGCTGCCATATATCGGAGATTTCATTCGAAACGGCAGCGGAGGGACAAATGCGGGAGAACGCCCGACAACCCGGCAATTATGATCACATCATGTCGCTGCTGCGAAACCCGAAAATTTCGCTCAGACAAATAGAGCGCTACGTAACCCGTCGAGAACAATTAACGCGGATAGTAAATCACGCCCGTCATCCGACAGCGACAATGCGCAAACTCATAAAACGCATCGCAAAATGAAAATAGCGACGATTACCTGTCATAACGTTTATAATTACGGAGCCTCTTTGCAGGCGTACGCACTGCAACGGTATCTGTCGCAGGAGGGACACGATGTCGAGATCATCGATTACAAGCCCTATTATCTGAACAGCAGATATAACTGGCGGCATATTCCCGCTGAATCAAGATTATATCCCTATAAAGATTACGTCGGGACACAATGTATCTATTTTCTGCTCAAAAACCGGAAAATATACAAAACGATCGGCCGGAAACGTAAATTCGACGATTTCAGGCAAAAATTCCTGACGCTTACCGACAATACCTATACTTCGGCCGAAGAGCTAAGGGCCACTCCACCGCAGGCAGATTTATATATTGCCGGAAGCGACCAGATTTGGAACACGGCGTGTGAAAACGGAAAGGATGCAGCGTTCTATCTCGATTTCGGATCCGACGATACGCGGCGTATCTCCTATGCAGCCAGTTTTGCAGTATCGGAGATCGCTCCCGCATACAGGGCTTTCGTCACGAAAAAACTGCAGCGATTCGATGCGATATCGGTGCGGGAGCAGACAGGGGTAAGAATAATCAGGGATCTTTCTGTCGGCAGAACGGCAGAACAGGTGGAAGATCCGGTTTTTCTGTTGAACAGACAAAGCTGGGAGGAAATTTCCGCGGACATAACACCCCAAGAAAGGTATGTTCTCGTATATGATTTCTCGAATGATCCCACTATTAGGGAACATGCACGGCAAATAGCCCGGCAGCTCGGCGCCAGATTGTATTCCCTGAACGATTTCGCACCGCTTGCCTATGCGGAACGGAATATTTCGGACGCCGGGCCGCTGGAATTCCTCGCATGGATTAAAAATGCGGAATTCGTCATTTCGAATTCGTTTCATGCGACGGCATTCTCCGTCCTTTTCCATAAACCGTTCCTGACCTATCCGCTCCGGGGCAGAACGAACCATTCGCGGATGCGGGATTTCCTGAACGGATTGGGAATGACCGACAGATTCGATCCTCAACAGATACAGGACACGACACCCCTGTCAACTCCGGATTGGAAGCGCATAGACGATCTTCTGTCCGGGAAAATCGACACGAGTAAAAGCTTCCTGTCACATAATACCAATTCATAATATGAAAGTACTTTGGTTTGCCGTAAATCCATCTCTTTACGATGCCCACCGGAACGGCGAACATAACGGCGGCGGTTGGATCGCATCCTTGGAAAAAATAATCCGAACATCAGATAACATCCGCCTGGGGGTAGCATTCGAACATCCGGATCCGATATTCAAGAAAGAAATCGACGGGGTGTGTTATTATCCGATCCGGGTAAAACCGGGATTGCGGCGACGCATATACGCATCGGAAAAAGACAAGATAATTATTGCGGACTGCCTGAAAGTCATAGAGGATTTCAAACCGGACATCATCCATGTTTTCGGTTCGGAATGGGGATTCGGATTGGTTGAGAAATACGTAGACATACCAGTCGTCATCCACATGCAGGGCAGCCTTCCTCCCTATGTAAATGCCTCGTATCCTCCAGGCTATAATTTCTTCACCCAGTGGAAAACATCGCACTACAACCCTATCGTACTGTTAAAAAGACGATTTGTATGGAGTAGAAATGACAACTATAAAGTAGCACGTGAAATAGATATCCTGAAACACTGCCGTTATGTCATGGGGCGAACGAACTGGGATTACAATATCACACGCCTGTATGCCCCAGACTCACAATATTATCATTGTAATGAAGCACTACGCCCAGTCTTCTTCAATCCCCCGAAAACATGGACATTTCGACAAAGGAAGCGCATACAATTGCTCAGCGTCGGGTCATGCAGTATGGTCAAAGGCATGGATCTCCTTTTGAAGACAGCCAAATTATTAAAAGATCATACGGATTTTGATTTCGAATGGCTTATTGCCGGCCCCACCGGGTCTTTCTCTTTCTTCGAGAAAAATGAACGTACGCCTCATGATGCAGTCAACATAAAATTTCTGGGAACACTTTCGGCCGAAGATTTAGCCGTTCAACTTGCAGAGGCCGACATCTACGTACATACAGCATATATCGACAATTCTCCTAATTCATTATGCGAGGCCCAAATAATCGGAATTCCAGTCATCACGACCTATGTAGGCGGAATTCCGTCTCTCGTCAAAAACTACGAAACCGGCATTCTCATCCCGTCAAATGAACCGCACATGCTGGCAATGGAGATCGTTAAACTGAGCCGGGATACAAAATTAATGGAGCAACTGAGTCACCAAGGACAACTAGCAGCCCGGCAACGGCATAATCCCGAATCTATCAAAAATACGTTAACCGATATCTATCAAAAAATTATTTCTCATCAACAAAGATGTATGTCAAAAATATCCGACCAAAATAATCCAGAGTAATGTATCGTACAATTCGTTTATACGGATCTAAGATCATAAATATCGTCCGATTAAGTTCATTTTTACGGATACGGACACTTTGCGTGTTATTCATCCAACTGATACGGGATTTTTTCTATTTTCATTTCAAAGAATGCTTTTTTTTTGAAAACCAGAAAATAGATTCTATTCGCCGATGGATGGATGAACATTATTGCGATATGGTTCCTGCAACATTTCCATCGCTACAAGAAAAGTCAAATAACGATCCGGTATGGATCTTTTGGTATCAGGGAGAGACTGCAATGCCTGAAATTGTAAAAATATGTTACAATAGTATTGTCTCGAATATACATGACCGGCCAGTCCATTTATTGACCAAAGATAATATTGCCTCACACGTTACACTTCCTAATTATATTTATGATCGATTGAATAGAGGAGAACTTTCATACACCCACTTTTCCGACATATTACGCATTTGTTTATTATTTGATAAAGGCGGTATTTGGATGGACAGTACTTTACTGATTACCGATTCAATATCAATTCCTGCCCCAGACTATTTTCACTCAATAAAAATTGTGACTGGATCCAATACCACCATATCTGCATACAGGTGGGCTACATTTTTCCTTGCATCAACTCATGGTAATCCGGCATTTGGCACTATCCAAAGTATCTTTCTTAAATACCTCCAAGAATACAATAAGATGATCGATTATCTTCTGATAGATTACATCTTCGACCTAATTTATCGGAAAAACGATTCATTCCGCAGAAGCGTAGACACGATGCCCTATACATCCCCATATTTACACCAATTGCTTTCCGAGATGAACCAACCATATGATGCAGAAAAATTCGATCGCATCAAACAAGAAACGACGGTTTTCAAACTAAACCATCGGTTATCATATTATGAAACGGCAGATGGTAAGGAAACATTATACGGGTATTTGAAAAATAAATTTTTAAATACAAAATAAAAAATGCTTTATAAATATATACGAACATTCGGCAATTTACTTCATTGTATATGGCCATATTCGCTTTCACAACGGTTTAGCCGATATTACGCATGGTTTTATACAGCATGGATTGCACATAACGTCCGAAAAATAGGGCTTCATACAGAGGTAGAACCGGGATTATATTTAGTCAATGGGAAAAAATACATTGAGATTGGGGACTATTGTCTTATCGGCCGCAATTCCCATATCACGGCTCATGAAATGCCGCAATACAATACTCCGGTGAAAATATCGATTGGTGACGGCTGCATGTTCGGTCCGGATATGCATATCACCGCAGTCAATTCTATCCGGATCGGTAAAAACGTCCGCACGGGGAAAAGCGTGCTCATTTCGGACAATTCGCACGGAGATCCCAAAGATATGGCGCTCCGGAACATCGCACCGAATGCCCGGCCTATTTATTCCAAAGGTGCGATCGTCATCGGAGACAATGTGTGGATCGGGGAGAAAGCCGCGATTTTGGCCGGAGTCACGATCGGCGAGGGGGCCATCATCGGTGCGAATGCGGTGGTTACAAAAAATATTCCCCCGTATTCGATCGCGGCAGGGATTCCGGCCCGAATTATAAAATAATGACTGCATGAATCCATTCTTGATTATAGCGGCACTGCTAATTCTGTACTCATTAAAAAACTACAAACAAGGTTTTTTTCTCTTTCTGGCGTTCCGGCTGTTCCTAAACAACAACATAAACCTGATAAACCTTCCGGGCGTTCCGTTATTGACCCTGGAAGTATTCATGTCGATCTTCTTCGCACTGCTATATGTAATCAAAAGAAAAAGATACAGCCGGGTAATAACGACATCTCCCCTGCCGTTCAACAAGGTATTTATCTGGGTACTATTGTCCTATGTAGTATCGAGCTTTATTTCGATCGCCGGAATCCAGAATACCTTCACGTCACTGCTATCCGTTGTTTTTTGCGATTTCATCAGTGCCTATTTATGCTGGATGTTAATATCAAGCAAAGAAGATATACTGAAAGTTGTCAATATATTATTAGGAGCCTCGCTGATAATTTGCACATATGCATTTATCGAAAAATTCCTGGGTTACAATCCCGTAATGGATTATGAAATAGACCTCGCAGGTCCCAGAGCAACAGACTGGCAATATCTGGAAGATGAGCGAGGAACCCGTGTCCAATCGTTTTTCCTTCATCCGATCGGCGGCAGCATCAATTTCGGATTGATATTCTGCCTCTGCCTGTACGGGTACGTGTATTATAAAGCATATTTCAGTAAATTACAGCAAAAAACCATGCTGCTTGTCGGCATTATGGCATTCATCGCATCCCTGCTATCCAACAGCCGAACACCGCTGGTATTTCTGGCAGTAGGAATACTCCCGCTGATCAATCTAAAAAACAAACAATCCGTTCGCATCTTAGCTTTTGCGGTAATCAGTATAATCGTCCTGATGCCTTATCTGGATTTTGTTGAAAATCTGATCGTATCGGTATTAAATCCGGAAAAAACCGAAATACGAGGCAGCAGTTTAGAAATGCGCCAGGATCAGTTCGAAGCCGCCTATATTCTTATGTCGAAAAGCCCCATATGGGGATTAGGACAGAAAGCGACACTGTACTTTCCGGATCGCATATTGGTAGGCCGGCTTCTGGGACTGGAAAGTATCTGGATATGGATTATGGTCGAACGGGGAATATTGGGAATTATCACATACTGTATCTTTATTTTTACTTTATGCCGATTGGGCTGGCACTCGCGGGGAAAATGCCTGTTCTTTCTCCCGCTGGCTTTCATAGCGGCGTCGACCGTATCTTCAACACCGGGAATGCACCTTTATCTTTTCTATCTGGTCTACATTCTGATTTATAAAATAGATCGCAACCGATCACGAATAAACAAGCGAAACAATGGAAGTTTCAGTCATCATCGTTAGCATGAACAATTATGAGGTGCTAAGCAGATGTCTGGACAGTATCCGCACACACACCTCGACCTCTTATGAGGTATTTGTCGTCGCATATCTCTTCTCACCGGAAAACCTTCAGCATTTGAGACAAAATTACCCGTGGGCGCAGATTATTGAAAGTAATGAAATCCGTGGATTCTCGGCCAACAACAATCTGGCATTGCGAAAAGCAACCGGAAAATATTGTTTTGTTCTGAATGACGACACAAAAATAGAATCGGACGTAATCACGAGTTTGGCGGCGACGTTCGACCAATTACCATCGGAGGCTGCTGTCGTCAGTCCAAAATTGCTATTTGCCGACCACTCGCTTCAATACTGCGGCCGACCTGAAATAAATTGGAAAACATATGTTTTGGCCCAATTAGGATTGTGGCGCGAAAAAACGGTCGAAAGTCCCTATACGAACCGAATCGGAATATTCCGGACATACAATCTCGTCGGGGCGGCATTTATGATCAAAACAGACATATTCCGGCAAATGGGATTTTTCGACGAATACTACTTTTTCTGTCCGGAAGATATCGCATTGTCCACCGCACTGAACAGACGTGGTTATTTTTGCTACGTGAACGCATCGGTCGAATTAATTCATTATGAAGGCTGTAGTGGCAAAACACACATTTCCCAGATCAAAACGGCAACAGCCCCTGCAGGTGAAAAAGGGGTGATTAGATTCCTTTCCGGGTCGTCTGTAGTATTATATATATTTTTAACATGCTTTGCCTGTGTAATAGCAGTTCTGAGAAGCTTAAAATATCGAATACAGAACAAAGTATCCGGTGATAATGCCAGCATAATGTCAGCAGCAAATCGTAATGTTGCTGCAGCTCTTCTGACAAGAAAAACACCTAAAGAAATTTTCGTCAAATATTATAATCGGATAAAGCACTGATATATAATCATAATACTGACGAATAACTATAAAATCAACGGCAACCGGACATAAAACAATTTATGCAAATACTTTTAGCCAATAAATTCTATTATCCGCGCGGCGGCGATTGTGTCTGCACGATCAATCTAGAAGAGCTTTTGAAACAAAAAGGCCATGAAGTAGCCGTTTTTTCCATGCAGCATCCGGAAAATCTGGAAACTCCCTGGAGCAAATACTTTCCGAGCGAGGTTAAATTCGCCCCCGGGTTGGGAATAATCGAGGCGCTGCGCCGCCCATTCGGCACCCGTGAAGTCAGGACAAAGTTCACCCGACTGCTCGATGAGTTCCAACCGGATATACTCCACCTGAACAATATCCACACCCAACTTTCTCCCGTTATCGCCGAAATAGCCCATCGACGAGGCGTGAAAGTCGTATGGACTCTGCACGACTACAAACTGCTATGCCCTCGTTACGACTGCCTGCGCAACGGGTTGCAGGTTTGCGAAGAGTGCTTTAGCGACAAACGCAAGGTGCGGGAGCACAAATGCATGAAAAATTCCGCATTGGCAAGTTTCCTGGCATACAAGGAAGCTATGAAATGGACTCGTATGCGCCTGGAAGCAGTTACCGACGCCTTTATTTGTCCCAGCCGGTTTATGGCGGACAAAATGGTTCAGGGCAACTTCGACAAACAGAAGCTCAATACGCTCTGCAATTTTATCGACATTGCCAAAACCCGGAAAGACGATTACGACAAAGAGAACTATTACTGTTACATAGGCCGTCTTAGTCCTGAAAAAGGGATCGGAACACTGATCGAAGCGGCAAAGCGACTGCCCTACCCACTGAAGATAATCGGTGGCGGTTCGCTCGAAGAGACGCTGCGCGCCGCAGCTGCAGGAAGCGATATAGAACTTCTGGGTTATAAACACTGGCCGGAAATCAAGGAAATAGTCGGTAAGGCCCGATTCTGCGTCGTGCCTTCGGAATGGTATGAAAACAATCCGCTGTCCGTCATCGAGTCACAATGTCTGGGCACTCCGGTGCTCGGCAGCCGGATCGGCGGCATTCCCGAACTGATCGATGAAGGCAAGACCGGAATGCTGTTCGAATCCGGAAACGCAAAAGAACTGAAGGCCCGAATCGGACAAATGTTCGCAACCCCGTTCGAATACCGGCAGATCGCACTCGACGCACAGAAAAGATATTCGGCAGAGAGGTACTATACAGAACTCCTGAAAATTTACAACAACAGATAACATGAATACCCGGAATATACCTCATCCCACGGATGCCAGTATCATCCTGACCTATCGTTGCCCGATGAAATGCAAGATGTGCAACATCTGGTTCAACCCCACGAAAAAAGAAGAGGAAATCAAAGCCTCGGATCTCCGCACGCTGCCGCGGCTGAAATTCATCAACCTGACCGGCGGCGAACCGTTCGTACGCGACGACCTGGCCGAGATCGTCGAAGAGTGCTACAAGCATACGGATCGCATCGTCATCTCCACCTCGGGCTGGTTCGAGGAGAAGGTCATCGCGCTGGCGGAAAAATACCCGCAAATCGGCATCCGTATCTCCATCGAGGGCCTGAGCTGCAAGAACGACGAATTGCGCGGCCATGCCGGAGGCTTCGACAAGGGCCTGCGCACGTTGCTTGCCTTAAAGCAAATGGGCTTGAAGGACATCGGATTCGGCTGTACCGTATCGAACAACAACTCCAGGGACATGCTTTCGCTGTATCAGTTGAGCAAATCGCTGGGGATGGAGTTCGCAACGGCAGCGTTCCACAACTCCTACTATTTCCACAAGGACGACAACGTCATTACCAACAAAGACGAAGTATGCAGGAACTTCGAGCAATTGATCGCGTGGCAGCTGCAGGAGAACCACCCCAAGAGCTGGTTCCGGGCTTGGTTCAACATGGGGTTGATCAACTACATCGAAGGCGGCCGGCGTATGTTGCCGTGCGAGGCCGGATCCGCCAATTTCTTCATCGACCCCTTCGGCGACGTCTATCCCTGCAATGGACTGGAAGAGAAATACTGGCAAAAATCGATGGGCAACATCCACCAAACGCCCGATTTCATGGAGATATGGCAAAGCGCCCGGGCGGAGGAGGTGCGTGCCATGGTGCGCAAATGTCCGAAGAACTGCTGGATGGTGGGCACAGCCAGTCCGGTCATGCATAAATATGTAAAGTACCCGCTGAAATGGGCGCTCAGGAACAAGCTCCGCAGCATGAGGGGCAAACCGGCCTGTCTGGATAAAAAATGGTGCGACGTCGGCCAGGATCCGGCGCAAGGAGACCTGAAGCAGCGGATGTAACCATGGAACGGTCGGCAACGGCAGACATCGCCAAGACGATAGGCATCATCCTCGTCGTCATCGGACATTACAATCCTGCGGATGCCCCCGAATGGTACCACCTCGCCAACCGGTTCATATACGCATTCCACATGCCCCTGTTCATGTTCGCAAGCGGATACATCTATGCAATGACCGGGAACAGCCAAAACAAGGGGGGGGGAAACTTCATTTTGAAGAAATTCAAAAGGTTGATGATCCCCTATTTCTCGACAAGCGTCGTCATAATCAGCATCAAACTTTTGACGCAACAGGGAATGTCCGTGGAAAATCCCGTGACGGCAGCATCGTATATCAAGATGTTCTATCTGCCCGAAGCAGGCTATTTCCTCTGGTTTATCTGGGCGCTATGGCTGATATTCCTGCTCATAAGCATGATAAAGACGAAAACGGGAAGAACCGTGCTGTTCGCAGCAAGTCTCCTGACAGGGTTTCTGCCTGTCGACTGGCCCGAAATCTTCTGCATAAACAAGGCCGTGGCCATGCTGAAATATTTTATGCTGGGCGTGTTTCTCATAAATTGGCCCCGTTGGCTCGATTCGGCGAAGAAAATACCGGGAATGATTCCGGTCTGCGCCCTGCCCGTCCTGTTCGCATGCACCTTGCTCGTCCGAAACGACATACTCACCGGCCTGATGGGTTATATATTGCCATTTGCAGGCATCCATACGATATGCGTGATATCGGCACGGATCAAAAGCCTGAAACATATAACGCAAAAACTCCTTGTCGTATCGGCCTCTTCTTATATCATCTATCTGTTCCACACCACATTCGAAGGATTCGTCAAATCCCTTGTCCAGCAAGTTCCGTTGCTTGCGAACGGCAACGACCCGCTCTATTTCAGCGTCGGGGCCGCGGCCGTAATCGGCGCAGGGATTTTTCTTCCGATCATCCTGCACCGGTATATCTTACAACGTAATCGTCTGTTAAGATTCCTGTTCGGACTAAAACCCGCAAAATAACAACATGAAAATAGTCGTCACCGGAACCCGCGGCATTCCGAATATCATGGGAGGCGTGGAGACACATTGTGAAGAGTTGTTTCCGCGTATTGCTCGAAAAGGCTTCGAGGTAACCGTTATACGGCGGAAAAGTTACGTACGCGACACGCTGTCCAGCTACAAGGGCATCACGCTCTCGGACATCGAAACGCCGCGGAAAAAATCGCTCGAAGCAATCGTCCACACGTTCAGGGCCATCGTGCGGGCCAAACGCCTGAAAGCCGACATCGTCCACCTCCATGCGGTGGGCCCGGCACTGCTGACACCGCTGGCCCGTTTGCTGGGAATGAAAGTCGTATTCACCCACCACGGGCCGGACTACGACCGGGACAAATGGGGCATGGCGGCCAAAACGGCACTCCGCCTGGGCGAGGCCGCAGGCACGCTCTTCGCCAACGAAGTCATCGTGATCTCGCATGTGATCGACGACATGCTGATCCGGAAATACGGACGTAAAGACTGCCATGTGATCTACAACGGCGTCCCCTCACCGGATATCACCGACTATCCGGAATATTTCGGGGAGCTGGGGATCGAACAAGGAAAGTATATCTTCGCAATGTGCCGGTTCGTACCGGAAAAGAACCTGCACCACCTGATCGAAGCGTTTTCACGTACCGAGCACAGGGAATGCAAGTTGGTCATTGCCGGGGACAGCGATTTCGAGGACGACTATTCCGCAAGCCTGAAGAAATACGCCCGCGAACAGGGAGTCGTGCTGCCCGGATTTATCAAGGGCAGGAAATTGCACGCATTGCTGTCGCATGCCCGGTGTTTCGTACTCCCCTCCTCGCACGAAGGGCTCCCGATCGCACTGCTCGAAGCAATGAGTTACAGGCTGCCTGTGATCGTGAGCGACATCCCCGCAAACCTGGAAGTCGGGCTCGGGCAGGAATTCTATTTCCCGTTGGGCGACAGAAGGGCTCTGGCACGCAAACTCCAGGAAAATATGGACGCCCCTTACCGGCAAATAGAGTATCCCATGGAAAAATACGATTGGAATGCGATCGCCGAACGGACGGCCTCGGTCTACACCAAATACGCGAAACCGGGGAAATAGCCACAGCCCTATTCCCGGCGGCTGATTTCCGCCACGGTCGCCCCGACGAAAGCTATGAGCTCCGCCGGGGCGATTTTCAGTTGGAGGCCGCGGACGCCGGCGCTGATGTATATGGCCGGAAGCGACGCGGCCGAGGAGTGGATATAGGTCGGAAACTGTTTTTTCATGCCGATCGGCGAGCAGCCGCCACGGATGTAACCCGTCACGGGCAGCAGCTCCTTCATCGGGATCAGGTCGGCCTTCTTGTTGCCCGATACGCGTGCGGCGGCCTTGAGGTCGACCTCGTGGTCGGCGGGCACCACGCATACGAAATACCCCGTGCGGTCGCCCCGCAGCACGAGGGTCTTGAATACGCTTCCTATATCTTCGCCCAGCTCTTCGGCCACGTGCGTCGCTGCGAGGTGTTCTTCATCAACCCGGTAAGGGACGAGTTCATAGGCTATCTTAGCGCGGTCGAGCAAGCGGGCCGCATTGGTCTTTTCGATTTTTCCGTGTGCCATTTCAGTTATTGGTGTTCGATTTTTCGGCTTATATTATGCAAAAGTAATTTATTTTGACCAAACAGGTTCTTTTTAATTATTTTTGCAAAATGCACCGTGGCAAAATTACATATAGACTGCTCGCCTCACTGCTCGCAGCCTTGTCCGTGTGCACGACCCTGTCGGCACAGAGCACCCGTGTCCGCGGCCGTGTGACGGATGCCGCCAGCGGTGCCCCGATGCAGTTCGTGAGCGTCGTGTTCCCCGGCACCACGACCGGCATCACGACCGATGAGGAGGGTATCTATACGCTCGAGACCCGCGATACGGTGGGACGCGTACAGGCCTCGATGGTCGGCTACGCCACGCAGACCAAGCCGCTCACGCGGGGCGGCTTCAACCAGGTAGACTTCGCCCTGGAAGCGGTCGAGTTCGGCATCGGCAGCGTCGTCATCACCCCGGGCGAGAACCCCGCACACCCGATCCTGAAAGGGGTCGTGCGCCGCAAGCCGCAGAACGACCCCGACGAGTACGAACGCTACCACTGCGCCACGTACACCAAGATGGAGCTCGACCTGACGAACATCAAGCCGCGCTTCCGCAACAAAAGGCTGCAACGCAACTTCGGCTTCATATTCGAATACGTCGACACGTCGGCCCTCACCGGGCAGGCTTACCTGCCGGCCATGATCTCCGAAACCACGGCCGACTTTTACCACAGCAAGCGCAACCCCTCGCTGTCGCGCGAGATCATCCGCGCCAACCGCGTATCGGGGGTGGAGGACAGCTTCGCCATCGCCCAGTTCACGGGACAGATGCACGGCAACGTCAACTTCTACGCCAACTTCATCGACATTTTCAACGTCCGTTTTGCCAGCCCGCTCTCCGACGGGGGACTCTTCTATTACGACTATTTCCTGGTGGACAGCATGCAGGTCGACGGCCGCAAGACCTACAAAATCCGGTTCCACCCCAAACGGCTCACCTCCCCGGTGCTCGACGGCGAGGTGAACATCGACTCGGCGTCGTATGCCCTGCAATCGGCCTCGGCGCGCATGCCCAAGGGCGTCAACGTAAACTGGATCAAGCACCTGCGGCTCGAAAACGAGAACCGCATCGTGCGCGACAGCACGTGGTTCCGAAGCCGCGACCGCGTATCGGCCGAATTCTCGGTCACCACGGCCGACTCATCGAAACTGACCTCGTTCATCGGCACGCGCGAGGTGGTCTACACCGACGTGCGGATCGGCGAACCGATCCCCGCCGAGGTCATACGCATGGACAACAACGTCGTGATCGGCGACCAGGGGCCGGAGAGCAGCAAGGACGAAGCCTTCTGGGAGAGCGTCCGCCCCTACCGGCTGAGCGACAAGGAGAAAGGCATCTATTCGATGGTCGACTCGGTGCAGAACGTCCCGCTGTACCGCAATATCTACACCCTGATCAACACGGTCATCGTCGGTTACTGGAACACCAAATACATCGGCATCGGCCCCTACTATAAACTGGCGAGCTTCAACAAGCTCGAAGGGTTCCGCATGCAGCCGGGATTCCGCACCACCACGGCCGTCAGCCGCCGCATACGCCTCTCGGGGTATGCGGCATACGGCACGCGCGACGGGATGTTCAAAGGCGGCGGCAGCGTCGAGCTGGCTTTCAACCGCCGGCTGACGCGCAAGCTGACCGTCTCGGGCCGCCACGACGTGATGCAGCTGGGCGCGGGGCAGAACGCCCTCACGGAGAGTAACATCCTCAGCTCGCTCCTCTCGCGCGGCGACTCGCGGCTCTCGATGGTCAACCGCGGCGAGGCCGTCTACGAGCACGAATGGCGGCACGGGATCAGCAACTTCCTCGGCGCCCGCATCCAGAAGATCTACGGCAATAGGTACGTCCCGCTGGTGCGCCCCGACGGCACGGTCATGAACTCGGTATCGGACGCCGCCGTACACGTCGGGATGCGCATCTCGAAGAACGAAAGCATCTACCGCATGCCGTTCGACAAGCAGTACATGGGGACGAAATACCCCGTCCTGACCCTTGGGTTCACGGCCGGGATACCCCGGGTGCTGAGCGGCAGCTATGAATATTACCGCCTCGAGGGCGGCATCCACTACAAGCCCGAGCTGCCGCCGCTGGGCTACTCGGACATCACCGTGCAGGGCGGCAAGATCTTCGGCAAGGTACCCTACCCGCTGCTGAAGCTCCACGAGGGGAACGGCACCTATTTCTACGACCCGATGGCGTTCTCGTGCATGAACTTCTACGAGTTCGCTTCGGACACCTGGGTGGCGCTGTTTTTCGAACACCACTTCAACGGCATCCTGCTGGGGCGCATCCCGCTCATCAAAAAACTCAAATGGCGCGAGGTGCTGGTATGCAAGGGCGTGTGGGGCACGCTGTCGAAGGAGAACGACGGCAGCCTCGCCGCAACGCAGGCACCGCTGCTCTTCCCGCCCGGCATGACATCGGTGTCCGACCCTTATGTCGAGGTGGGATTCGGCGTCGAAAACATCTTCCGGCTGCTGCGCGTGGACTTCATCTGGCGCGTCACGCACCGCGACCCGAAACCCGGGCAGGAGATCCAGAATTTCGCCGTCAACCTGGGCATAAAACTCAAATTCTGATGCACGGAGGCCGGGAACCCGGGGATTTTGACTACCTTTGGGCTGGAAAAAAGGGGACAACTATGATAAAAGGTGCAATATTCGACATGGACGGGACACTCGTGGACAACACGCCCGTCCACATCCGTGCGTTCGAAATCTTCTGCGAACGATACGGCATCCGCGACTGGAAGGAGAAACTCGGCCAGGCATACGGCATGGGCAACGACGACATCATGAGGCTCATCATGCCCGCGGAGGTGATCCGCGAAAAGGGGCTCGCGGCACTCGCCGAAGAGAAGGAATCCATCTACCGGGAGATCTACGCCCCCGAGATCGTGCCGATGCCCGGGCTCACCGACCTCTTGCAAAAGCTCCGCGATGCAGGCATACGCTGCGCCGTAGGTTCGTCGGGCTACAAGCCCAATGTGGATTTCGTGCTGGAAAAATGCCGTATCGAGCCTTATTTCGACGCCAGGATCAGCGGCGACATGGTCTCGCGCTGCAAACCCGACCCGGAGATTTACCTTACGGCCGCCGCGGCCCTGGGGCTGCC
>NZ_FR893435.1:0-4949 GCF_000435435.1 Alistipes sp. CAG:29
ACAATGTTCTCCGTGAGGAACAGTGCGGATAATTATTTTGACCTTGTTTATCAGTCTGTTAATGACAATAAGAAATAGCCGGTTGACAGGACGGTTTACAATCCGCCGGTATTCGTTTCGAGCGGTTCTGTCCGGGGGATTTGCCAGATGCGTTTGTTGGCGCTGATAATCTTGTCGGTGTCGAACTCCTTGAGGTAGGTCTCGATCTCCGCGGGATTGCGTCCCATGTTCTGAGCGATCAGGGGCAGGGGAACGTCGGCATGGTAGAGCCTGGACGCATAGGTATGGCGTGCCGCGTAGAAGGTGACTTTCCGCGTGAGGCCGATGCGTTTGGCAACCCGTTGCAGGCTTTGGTTTATCACGTTGTTCGCATAGGTGATCCGCTCGAACTGATGCACAGGGTCTTCGTCGAAGTAGATCGGAAAGACGAAATCGTTGCCCCGCGCCTTTCCCGGCCCTAAGAACGGCACCATGTAGGGCCATGCCACCGACCGTTCGACCAGCACCCGTGTCGGGTGTTGCGTCTTGGCACGGACGAGGTTGATTTCGTAGAACGTGGCTGTGGCCTTGTGCACCTCGGCATATCGCAGGCCGTATGTCGTACGATCCCGGTCGTATTTCTCCTTGTCAGGAATTTCGATGCAGACCATATCCTTCCACTTCAGCCGGGCGAGGTCGACCAGGGCAAGCCCCTGGAAGATATAGGAGCAGATAAACAGCGCGAGCGAAAACTGTTCGGCATCGATCGCGGCCTGCCTGACGGTGCCGTCCGGCCCATACACACGGTTGCGCCAGTAGCGTCGCTGCATCGTTTTTACATCGGGCTTTCGGTTCGTCTTATAATAATAGGTGTCGAGGTAGTAACGTACGATCGCCTCCAGTTCCCCGGTTTCCAGCGCCCGCTTGGCCGTCCTGACATCGAGCCTCCGGCTGAGGCGGAACCCGTGGAACGGGCTTACGGCCAGCTGGCCGCTTTGGCAAGCGTAATTCATCAGCGCCTTGAATGCGCTGAAGAAGCGTTTTATGCTCGTGTCGGCGTAGCGCGTATGGAGGTGCTGTTCGAAATCCTGCAGCCAGGCCTTGTCCACGTCGAACAGCTCGACCGTCCGGTTCTGGGAATACCGTCCGATAATATGCCGCAGCGTCTGGTAGCCGGCCGCCGTATTGTGTTTCTGCATGGAGTCCCTGAAATAGGCGATGCGTTCTTCGAACAGGTCGTCCAGCGTTTTGCGCGACGGCGGTTTCCGCCCCGAAGCCTCGAGCAGGCTCTGCACCGAATAGGCCATGCCCTGCCGTTCGTAATCCAGCACCTTGTTTTTCAGGCACATCAGTTCCGATTCGATAAGGGCGTTCATATTCATCGAAAGGGGATGGCGTCCGCGTACTTCCTGTTTCGCCGTATTCCAGAGTTTTGCGGGGCAGGAGAGCCCCGTACTCTTGTATTTACGTTTGCCGTTGTAACAGACCCGGATCATGACGGGGTGTTCGCCGTTGGCAAGGGTCTTGGAGGTGTAAAGGAGCGCGGTAATGGTAGCTTTTGCAATTTTCATCTTTTTTCCGGTTTACGCTATGGTTTACAAATTAAGGGGCGGAAAAAGCCCCGTTGCCCCGGCAACATATGTCCTATGCGATTGATATGCAATAATAAATCCGGCCTTATTCCCCGTCGGGAAAAGGCACAAGAAAAATCCCTCTTCGGGAGAGGGATTCATCCTGTGGCCGCGCATGCCGATCAGCCTTTGCGCTTGTAGCGCGAGGGGCTTGTGCCGGTATGCTGCTTGAAGTATTTGCCGAAGAACGACTGGGTCGAGAAATTGAGGTGGTAAGCGATTTCCTGGATACTCATTCCCGAGTATTTCAGCAACGCTTTGGCCTCGAGGATCACCGACTCGTCGATCCAGCGCGCAGCAGTTTTCCCGCTGACTTCCTTGACGACCGATGAAAGGTATTTAGGCGTGATATTCAACTGTTTGGCATAGAAACTCACGTTGCGTTCCCGCTTGTTGTACTGTTGTAACAGGGACATGAATTCGTCGAAAAGTACTTCGCAGCGCCCCTGTTTGATTCCGCCGGGCTGCTCGCGCTGGTTAATCTCGGTGATGATGTAGAACGCCGTGGTAAAGAGCGTGCGGATGATCTCGTGGCGGTAACGCTCCTTGTCGCTGCGCAGCATGGTTTTGATCAGTTGGAACAACTGGCGTATCTCATCCACGTCCTGCGGCGCGACTTCCAGCACGGGGGCTTTCCCGAAGCGCATGTAGACCGGCAGCGAGGTAGAAAGGTCTATCTGGATTTCGTTGACGAACGACTTGGAGAAGGCGAGGAAATAGGCTGCGGCGTTCGCCGAACATTTCACCGTGCGGATGATGCTGTCGGGATTGAAAAAGACGATCGTATTGGGTTTGACACTGTAATTCTGCATGTCGATCGACACGGTCGCCTCGCCTGTCATCATGATGATGGCCGAAAAACCGTCGATCGAAGCCGGGTACTCGGCCGTCGTATTGTTCTGTGCAGAAAGCGTTGTGATTACCAGATCGTCGGAGAGATAGAACACATCGTTCATCTCCTTTTTGATACGGGAGATCGAAACCTTACGCAAGTTCTCCCTTCCGCTCTCCCTTATCGCCCTTGCCGTTTTGATAGTATCCGCCATATCGTCGTGGTATTTCGGACAAATGTAACATTTTTCATACGCAAATGCAATATCTCGTGCAAAAAACAAAGGAAACGCAATGTCCGCGGCCGGATTTTGTCCCGCCTTTATTTCCCCTCCTCGCGGGGGCACATCACACGCAGGCCGCCGGCGATACACTCAATATGCAGCGGAAATTCGGCACCCTTCTGGCCGTCGACGTCCGTAGGTTCGTTGAGTGTCGAGACGATGTCCAGCGCCCGAACCCGCAGGTGGCGGACGATCTTGGGGTTTCCGCCCAGCAGGTAACGCCCCATGGCCAGCGTCGAACGCAGGAAATTCTTCTTTTCGAGCATCAGGCAGTCGAACAGGCCGTCCTTGATCGACGACCGGCGCGCAAGGCGGAATCCCCCGGCGGTTTCGCCGTTGAAAACCAGCACCATGAGCGAATTGAAATCGAACGCCTCGCCGTCGGCCACGACCTGGAGCGGCACGGCGTGCATCGCCCGGAACTCCTTGACCCCTTCGATGATATAGGCCAGCTTGCCGATTTTGTGCTTGCGTTCGTCGAGCGTACGCTGCGAGGTGGTGGTAAAGATGCCGAAGCTGAAAATATTGACGAAGTAGAGGCCGTTCACACAGCCGCAATCCACCCGGTCGATGGCGCCCGAGGCAATCTGCCTTGCTGCTTCGAGCGGTTTGTGCGACATGCCGAGCGCCCCGGCGAAATCGTTGGCCGTACCTGCGGGGATTACCCCCAAGGGGATATCTAGCCCCTTGCTTTTCATGGAGTTGACCACATAGTTGACCGTGCCGTCGCCGCCGGCCACGACCATCAGGCTGATCTGCTCGTTGCCGTCGAAGGGATTGGCTTCGAAGTCGATCGGCTGCGGGGTAATCTCGTAGCCGTAAGCCCGGAATACGGTGCAGATGCTATCGGTACAGTGGCCGATCTTGCACTTGCCGGATTGGGTGTTGTAGAGGAAAACTGCGCTTTTCATAAATCGGTTATTGCATGATTGCCGCCTTCATGGCGGGCGAAACATACTCTTCATAGCCATCCGCGCCGTCGGCGAGGATGAAATAGACTTTCATCCGGGGCATGGACTTCGCCGCGGCCAGCGCATCGTCGGCCCCCATCGCCAGGAACATGGTTCCCAGGGCGTCGGCCTCGGCGCAGGTCGGAGCCGCGACCGTCACCGACAGCAGGCGCGAAACGGCGCTGCGCCCCGTGCGGGGGTCGATCGTGTGGGCGATCTTGTTGCCTTTGGCATCGAGGTAGAAACGGCGGTAATTGCCCGAGGTGGCCAGGCCGCCTTCGGTCATCCCGATACGCCGCTGGAGGTATTCGCCGTTCGACATGTTGCCGTCGAACGGGGTCTCGATGCCGATGCGCCACGGATCCCCCTGCCGGTTGACGCCCTTGCAGCGGACTTCGCCGCCGATGTCGACGATGTAGTTCCGGGCACCGAACGACTCGACGAGCTGCGCGAGCAGGTCGACGGTATATCCTTTGGCGATCGAATTGAAATCCAGCTGCACACGGGGATCGTCCTTTATCAGGCGGCCGTTTTCGATGCGCACCTTTTGACGGCCCACGAACGCAAGGATCGAATCGACGTTCGGGTTCTCCTGCGCCTCTTTCCCGGCGAAGCCCCACGCCTCGACGAGCGGTTTGACGGTCACGTCGTAACGGCCGTCGCTCAGCGAGCTGATGCTGTCGGCCAGGCGGAGGTTGAAGGCGATATGGCGGTCGACGCTGTCGGTCTGGTTGCGGTTCAGGCGGCTCAGCAGCGACGCCGGGTCGAAGATCGACATCGAGGCCTTGGCCTCCCGGTCGAGCGCCATGACGGCGGCGTAGAGCTCCTGCGGCGAAGTGCCCTGCACGTCGGCCACCACGTGCAGCGTCGTGCCGAGCATCGTCCCGTCGACGGTCGTATAGGAAACCTTGCCGCCGCAGCCCCACAGGAAGGTTGCGCACATCGTCGCGAGGAGTGCGAAAATAAGCGTCTTTACCATAACGTAGACTTGTTTTGCCGCAAAAATAGTATTTTCCGGAGTTTAAGGCGATAAATCCGTGTAAAAAAGGTAAATAATTTTTCATTTGCCATGCTTAATTGTCAATTATTTCGTAACTTTGCCGGACGCTCTGGCGTTATCCACGGTAAGGGGGATGCGTCGTAGAGTGGAATTTAAATAAACTTTCAAAAATGGCTTATTTAACAGCAGAGAAAAAGCAGGAGCTTTTCGGCCAGTACGGCAAGTCTAACACCGACACGGGTTCGCCCGAGAGCCAGATCGCGTTGTTTTCGTA
>NZ_FR893436.1:0-1930 GCF_000435435.1 Alistipes sp. CAG:29
GCCCTCGGCGCGCGGGGAGCTTGAGATCACGAGCGTCAACCAGTCGTTCCTGCAACGCGGCGAGCTGAAGGTGCAGACGCTTCAGCGCGGCTTCGCGTGGCTGGACACGGGCACGCACGACTCGCTGGCCGAGGCCTCGATCTTCGTGGAGGTCATCGAGAAACGCCAGGGTCTCAAGATCGCCTGCCTGGAGGGCATCGCCTACCATAACGGCTGGATCACGGCCGCTAAGCTCCGGGAGTTGGCGCAGCCGATGCTCAGGAACCAGTACGGGCAGTACCTGTTGAAACTCACCGACGAAAACCGACGCTAAAGCCATGAAAGTCATCCCTACCGAAATAGAAGGAGTTGTCCTCCTCGAACCCGAGGTGTTCGGGGACGCTCGGGGTTATTTCTTCGAGAGCTATTCTGAGCAGTCCTTCGGCAGGCTCGTACGCCCCGTGCGGTTCGTGCAGGACAACGAGTCGATGTCGAAGTACGGCGTTCTTCGCGGGCTTCACTTCCAGCGGGGGGCGCATGCACAGTCGAAACTGGTGCGCGTTGTCCGGGGCCGCGTGCTGGACGTCGCTGTGGACATCCGCCGGGGCTCGCCCACGTTCGGGCGGCACGTCTCCGTGGAGCTCTCGGGGGACAACAAACGGCAGTTCTTCGTGCCGCGGGGCTTCGCGCACGGCTTCTCGGTGCTGAGCGACGAGGCTGTATTCCAATACAAGTGCGACAACCTCTATGCCCCCGAATCGGAGGGCGCCATCGCGTGGGACGACCCCGCGCTGGGCATCGACTGGCGCCTGGCGCCGGGGGATGTCGTCCTCTCGCCCAAGGACAGCGGCCACCCGCGGCTGGCGGAGGCCGCGGAACTGTTCGACTACAATACGGACTACTATGCTTAATATCCTGATTACGGGCGCCCGGGGGCAGCTGGGGAGCTCCTTGCGGCAGCTTGGGAGCGTATCGCCCAACAACTACCTGGCCACCGACGTCGCGGAGCTGGACATCACCGACGCCGGGGCGGTGCTTCAAACGGTCAAGGAACAGCGTATCGACGTGATCGTCAACTGCGCGGCCTACACGAACGTGGAGCGTGCCGAGGAGGACGAGGCAAGGGCCGACCTGCTCAACCACAAGGCCGCGGCATACCTCGCAGCTGCGGCCAAAGAAACGGGTGCGACGCTGATCCACGTCTCGACGGACTACGTCTTCGACGTGCGGCCTACACGAACGTGGAGAAGGCCGAGGAGGATGAACCGACAGCCGACCTGCTCAACCACAAGGCCGCGGCATACCTCGCGGCAGCGGCCAAGGAGACGGGGGCGACGCTGATCCACGTCTCGACGGACTACGTCTTCGACGGCACGGGGCACAGGCCCTACACGGAGGATATGGCGACCTCGCCGCTGGGGGCCTACGGGCGTACGAAGCTGGCGGGCGAGGAGGCCGTGAAGGCCTCGGGGTGCCGCTACCTGATCCTGCGCACGGCATGGCTCTATTCGGAGTACGGGAACAACTTTCTGAAGACGATGCTGCGTCTGACCTCGGAGCGCGAGACGCTGCGCGTGGTCTTCGACCAGGTGGGCACTCCGACCTACGCCGGAGACCTGGCGCTTGCGATCTTCTCCCTGATCGAGGCGGGGCGCTACACGGGCAACGAGGGGGTGTACCACTTCACCGACGAGGGCGTGTGCTCGTGGTACGACTTCGCGGTGGAAATCGCCGCGGCCGCGGGCCATGACACGTGCCGTATCATCCCCTGCCACACGTCGGAATACCCCACGAAGGCCACCCGCCCGGCCTACTCGGTGCTGGACAAGACCAAATTCAAAGAGACCTTCCAAATGGACATCCCCCACTGGAGGGAGGCTTTGATCTACTGCATGAAACGACTCACAGAAAATAACCCATGAAACGCACCATCCTGATTACGGGCGGCGCG